>JAENXK010000202.1 GCA_016649615.1 Thermoleophilia bacterium | reverse complement strand
TAGCCCGTCCCCTCCCGGCCCACCTCCGGGCCCGGAATCCTGCCCCCCGGAATCCACGGCTCCGTTGGCCGACCCTGGATCCCCTTCCCGGGGCGCGAGGTCTGCCACCGGGGGCCCGGCCACCGGGGGCCCGGTTTCGCCGGCCGGAGGACCCAGAGGTTCGCCTTCGGTCGCCACTTCAGCCGGCCGCGATCGCCTCGAGCCGGCGCAGCCGGCGGTTGACCAGTTCAACCAGGGGCTTCGCCAGCGGCTCGCCCTTGCGGGCCAGCGCCACGACCGCCGCCCCGGCCAGCAGGTCGGTCACGTAGTGCTCGCCGAGATAAACCAGGGCGAACCCGAGTGCGCCGGCGTAACTCCAGCCGAGGATCGCTTCGGTCTTTCCGCCCGCCTCGGTCAGAAGGATCGCCGCCATCAGGGAGGTCGCGAAGTGGAGCGAAGGCATCGCCGCCCACGGGTTGCCGTCGAGGGTGCCGAAGATCCGGCCCCAGGCAGGTCCCCAGGTCCGCTCACCGAACTCGATCATCACGCGCCTGACTTCTTCCTCGGTGTACCCGTGTTTCGCAGCCCACCATGGCGGCGCGGTCGGCACGAGGAAGTAGACCGCGCAGCCGATGTCGAAAGTGACCGCCATCTGCCGGGCCGACCGGGGAAGCTGATCGCTGTGCCGGAGCAGGATCCAGATCAGCGCCAGGTATGGCTGGAAGAACCAGGCCCAGTGGGTCCAGGCCGAAAGCCGGGTCAGCGCATCGCCGTACCTGCCCCTATTGAGCATCTGCTGAAGCCGGGCGTTGGGAAGCTCGCCCCGGCCGATCCATCGGTCAATCCAGATCGGGTACTCGATACGCAGTCTGCTGCGCAGCTTCTCGGGATCGTCATAAGGGAGCTCGTGGCTGACCGCGAAGGCCCACATCTGGCCGAAGAACAGGGCGGCGTCCCGCTTTTTTGAGCGCGGCCAGAGAACAGCCATGGCCAGCGGGGCCGACACGGTTGAAGCGACGGTGACCGCAGTCGGAATCCGGAGTCGGCGACGGACGTGCGGGACGATCACCGCAGCCGCCAGCGCACCCATCGCGCCCAGCCGCAATGCGGTTCGCTTGGTCAAACCCCCTTGCTTGCGAGCGGTCGGCAGTCTCATCCGGAATGCACAGCGTATGGGACGCTCTGGCGCCAACGCCACCGGCCGGGTCACCGGGCGACCCGGGGGATCGCCGCTACCGCCCCGAACGGCGCGCCGCCTGTCCGGCTCTTGCGATTAGAATGGCCCGGCCGTGCTGTCCCGTTCCCAGAAAACCTTCTCGCTGCTTGCCGCGCTGGGCGGATTCCTCTCCGGTATTGCGATCCTCGCCGGACCGGCGATGGCCCTCTCGCTGAATCCCGACGCCGGGTCACCGGGGATCTCGAAGGTAAACGACTTCCACACGATCATCTTCATCGTGATCGCGATCGCGATCGTGGTGGTCAACGTAGCGATCATCCGGGCCGCCCGGCCGCGAACCCGGCACGTCCCGTCCTCGGGGGTATCCGGCAGTAGTTCTGAGCGAAATACCGAGGTTGGCCTCGGAGCCCTCGCCCTGGTGATATTCGTCGCCGCGATCGTCTTCTTTTACACGGTCAGCTTCGTCCTGGCCATGATCGCGATCGCCCTGATTGCTCTGACCATTCTGCGGATCGAACGCAACCGCCAGGACGCCACCGGGTCATCCGCGCAGGGAACCGGCACCCAGGGCCAGGCAGCCGTCGGGATCGGCCTCGGGTTCGTCGCTCTCGCGATCTTCGTCACGGCGACCGTTTTTTCCGACCAGTCCCGCGAGGTACCGGTCAGCAGTGAGACCGTCGCCGGATTGAGTGAGGACGAGCAGCTCGAGATCAGGGCCACCGGGCAGCAGTGGCTCTGGCGCTTCCAGTACCCCAACGGCGCCTTCTCCTACCACCGGCTGGTCGTCCCGGCCGGAGTGACGGTGGCGCTGCGGCTCGACTCGATCGACGTCATCCACGGCTGGAACGTTCCCTCCCTGACCGGCAAGGCAGACGCGGTTCCGGGCCAGAGCAACCGGGTCTATTTCCGGGCCGACGAGGAGGGCGTCTACAAGGGGCGCTCGTCGATCCTCTCCGGCCAGGGTTACGACACGATGGAGGCCGAGGTCGAAGTGGTTTCTCCGCAAGCCTACGAGTCGTACATCGAGGGCCTGAAGACCGACATCCAGAGCGCCCAGGACTCTGTCGGTAAATCGATCGCAGGCGGTGATGCCGGATGAGCAGCTATCCCCCGACAATCCCCCCGACCCGGCCCGAGATCAGCAGCGGCGGACCGGCCGCCACCCGGCCCCGATGGGTGCAACTGGCGACCAGTCCGGACCACAAAGACATCGGCCTGATCCTGATCGTTTCGGCCTTCGGAGCACTCTTTCTCGCTGCGGTCGAGCTCTTGCTGATCAGGATTCAGCTGGCAGTGCCGGAGAACCTCTTCCTCGACGCCGTCACCTTTGACCGGCTGCTCTCGGTCTATGGCGAGACCGCGATCTTCCTGTTCGCCCTGCCACTCTGCCTGGGATTCTTCTACTACGTGGTGC
>JAENXK010000128.1 GCA_016649615.1 Thermoleophilia bacterium | reverse complement strand
TTTTCCCCGCGAGGGTGTCTTCGGGCAAATCGAAGTCCCGCACCCGGCGGTCAGTTACTTGTGCGATCAAGTGTGGCGGCCCGGGTTCCGGCCGACTAGAATCGCAGCAGGAGTGCGCGCACGTGCCGGAATGCGGGAAACGAAGGAGGCACCGAATTACTGAACATACGATCGAAATCCCGGCACCGCCGGTCCAACTGACGGGTGATCTGACGGTTCCGACCCAGTCCAGTGGGCTGGTCATATTCGCCCACGGCAGTGGTTCCAGCCGGTTGAGCAGTCGAAACCGGCAAGTCGCTGTCGCCCTCAACGGGCACGGGCTCGCAACCCTGCTTTTCGATCTTCTCACCTCTGAGGAGGAGGCGGACCGGGCCAACGTCTTCGATATCGAGATGCTCAGCCGGCGACTGCTCGCCGCGACCAGGTGGGCTATGGCAGAGCCGACGCTCTCCCGGCTCCCCCTGGGCTACTTCGGCGCTTCGACCGGCGCGGCGGCCGCCCTCTGCGCCGCGGCCGAACTCGGCAGCGAGATCAGCGGCGTGGTCTCACGCGGCGGACGCCCCGATATGGCTGGGCCGTGCCTGCACGAAGTGACCGCCCCCACCCTGCTGATAGTGGGAGGCAGCGACCGGGTTGTGCTCGAACTCAACCAGGCCGCCTCCAAAGCCCTTCGCTGCCCAAACGAACTCGCCGTCGTGCCCGGAGCAACACACCTTTTCGAGGAGCCGGGTGCCCTGGAGAAGGTCGCCGAGCTGGCCGGGGCATGGTTCTCCGACCATCTCACCGACCGGACCTCGGGACCGGAGGCGCCAGAGGACATCTGACCGGGCAGAGGCCCGGGCCCGGACTTTGACTGTGCTTCGAGCTAACCCGGCGGTGCACCGGTTCCCGGATCAACAGGCCCGGAAGCCGTCAATATCGAGTGAGACCAGAATCGGCGCCGGCAGTCCCGACGGGGTGACCCGGCGGCGGCGGGAGACCAGCAGGCCGTCGATCCATTCGTGGTCATAGAGCCGGTGCCTGGCTCGGGCGAACCTGCCCAGCATGACCTCCGCGGTGTAGTCGAGGCGGGTCAGCACGGCGTTCTGGTCGAAATGGAATACCTGCCTCCGGCAGTGCGCCGGAATGCGGGGCGGGAAATCGACCTGCAGCCGGCGCCCGCTCAGCTCGACCACTTCGACGTCCTCATCGGCGAAGATGAAAGGAACGACGAGGTACCCCCAGAGGGCATACCCGGCAAAATGAACCACGTCTTCCCGGGTCCACCTGAAGCGCCGCGCCATTCCGGCCGGACGCGGATCGCGGCCGTCAAAGGTGCCGATTCCCCGAAATTCGACCCGGGGATGCCCGGTCTCGGCGACCGCGCTGACCTGACCCAGAACGTCTCCCTGGGACTTGAGTGGCAACGCGATACCGCCTGCGCGGAAATCCACCTCGATCCGTTCGATTTCGTGCCAGCGATCAAGCCCGCCCTGGGCTTCGATCGCCGCCTCAGCAAGGCCCACCGGAAAAGCTCCTTTCCGTCTGACCTGTCCCGGCAACGCTCTCGTCGCCGGAAGCCCCGCGCGCCCACTCGCCGAACGCAACCCACTTGGCACGCTTGGCCGCGTATCCCCCGGTCGCGTTCGCGCTGGAAGATGAAGGGAGTCTGTAGGCCGGTGATCCGGCGACCATCCACTCGATCGGGCCCTCGGCCGGATCAGCCTGACCCAGATGGCGGGCGACTCTTGAGGCCGCGGTGCCTCCGTTGAAGGCCACGATAAGCGGACGGACCCGCTCCATCCGTTCGACGAAGGCCGGCACTTCGAAGTCGCCCGCGCGGAGAAGTCCGTCCGAAGACGCGGCCCTTCGGGATACGAGATCGGTCAGCCCGACGCCGTAGTCCAGAACCGTCCGGTCGTCACCGGGATCGATCCTGACGCCACCGGTCAGCCCGGTGGCCAGGAGGAGGTCCCAGAACATGTTGCGGGGATTGGCGTAGTAGTGGCCCGCACGCGCCGATGCCGTGCTCTTCGCCGTTCCGACGAAGACCGTGCGCAGGTTGCTGTCGAGTATGTCCGGGAGCAAGGCTGTCTGTCAAGCTAGCGTTGCCGGCCCGCCGCGTGGTGGCATCGGTGTTTATTTGGGGGATCCCGGAGAGCGCTCTGTTCCGGAGTTCCCGTCCTGAGGATCGGCTAAAGTCCAGCGGAAGCGGGGACGTGTTGGTGCAATTGAGAGCCGATGAGAGGTGAAGGTCTAATGGCAAAGCCCAGTTTTGTGGAGTTTGGTTCCCAGCCGATCGAAAAGTATCGCTCGGTGTGGGTCGGTGATTTTGACGAGATCGTGGCGGCGGCAGACGAGGCGAGAGCGGAATTCGCCGGCCGCACCGTCTGGCACGTCAGCTCCACGTCGCTCGGCGGCGGGGTCGCCGAGATGCTGCGCAGCTTTCTGCCTTACGCTCGCGACGCCGGCGCGGACAATCGCTGGGTCGTGCTCAGCGAGCGTCCTCTGTTCTTCGGCATAACCAAACGGATCCACAACAAGCTGCACGGACACCCCGGGGACGGCGGCTCCCTCGGCGAAGCCGAACGTGCCGTTTATGAAGAAATCCTGACCGACAGCGCTGCCCAGGTGCTTGAACTCGGCAAGCCCGGCGATGTCTTCTTCCTTCACGACCCGCAGACGGCCGGACTGATTCCGACCATAGCCGACGCCGGCTTCACCACGATCTGGCGATGCCACGTCGGTGTGGACAAGATCAACGAACACGTCGCCGAGGCGATCAACTTCCTCATGCCCTACGTGAAAAGGGCCGACGCCTTCGTATTCTCGAGGCGTGACTATGTCTGGGAAGGGCTGCCGATGGAGAAGGCTTTCCTGATGCCGCCGGCAATCGATGCCTTCTCTCCGAAAAACCAGGAACTGGAGCCGTCGGTCGTCAAGGCGATCCTCGGAAAGATCGGGCTGAGCGCCGACAATCCCGAAATCAACCCCCCGTTCATCCGCTCGGACGGCTCACCCGGCGAAATCGTGAGCGAAGCGGAGATCCTCCAGGTGGAGCCGCTCCCGGACGACGCGTTTCTGATCGCGCAGATCTCCCGCTGGGACGTACTCAAGGATCATGAAGGGCTTCTCGAGTGCTTTGCCGAGTACCTGGGTGACACCGAGGCGCACCTGGCCCTGATCGGTCCGTCCAGCGGAGCCGTTGCCGATGACCCCGAAGGGCCTGCGGTCCAGAGTCGCATTTTCGCCGCCTGGAACGAGATGCCGGAAGATCTGCGCCGGCGGATTCACATCGTCAATCTTCCGATGAATGATTTCGACGAAAACGGCGCCATGGTCAATGCAATCCAGCGACGTGCCGACGTGGTGGTTCAGAAGAGCCTGGTCGAAGGATTCGGGCTGACCGTTTGCGAGGCCATGTGGAAGGCCAAGCCGGTGGTGGCAAGTGCGATCGGAGGCATCAACGATCAGATCGTCGACGGCGAGTCAGGCATGCTGGTTGAGGATCCGACCGATCTCGAGGCTTTCGCCGACGCCTTCCGGAAGCTGATCAACGACCCGGGACTCGCGGAGCGGATGGGTGAAGCAGCTCAGCAACGCGTCGTTGAGCAGTTCCTGGCGATCCCCAGGTTGATCGGATACGCGAGGCTGATCGGCTCGGTCCACGATAAACGGGCGGCGTCAGAGCCCGACCAGCAGACCGCCTGATCCAGTCCTCAGTCGGCCGATGCGTATCGGTGGTGGAGCGTCAGCGCGTTGCCGTCCGGGTCCTGGAAAAAGGCCATGTGACAGACGCCGGTGTCCATCGTCTCTCCCGCGAACGTGACCCCTTTTGACTCCAGTTCATGCCGGGCCGCCTCGACGTCTTCCACATGAAGGGCGAACGGGACGTTGTGTGCCTGAAACTCGAGACCGAATCCGTCGGACTGCATCAGCGCGATCGTCAGGTTCCCGGCCTCGAACTCGCCGGCCGGCCTGTCGCCCCACCGCTTCGAGCGCTCGAGCCCGAGTACGTCGCCATAGAACTCGGCCGACTTCTCGAAGTCACGGGTGGGCAGGGTCACGAAGTCAACTCCGGTTACGTTCACGCTCAATCCTCTGTCGGGTCGCTGGGCTTTCTCGCTTCTTCGAGCCTACCGAGGACGGGCGCCATGGTCGCGCCCGTCCCGTTGTGGCCGCTACTTGTCGTACTTGAAAGAGACGTCGAGGCGGATCCGGTACTCATCGACTTTGCCATCAACGATGGTCACGTCCTGCCTTACGACCTCGGCTACACGCAGGTCGCGCACCGTTTCGCTGACGGTTTCAACCGCGTTGCGGGCTGCCTGCTCCCAGGAGTCGGAGCTGACTCCGACGACTTCGGTTACTCGATAAACGCTTTCCGACATGAAACGGTCCTCCTCGGTTGTGGGTTCTCCACCCCACACTCGCACTTTCGGCTCCGGCCCACAACCCCCGAAATGAGCGGTCGCATGGCCCGAGCTCCGATCCGCTCAGGGATTGACCTGAAGTTCGGCTACCTGGACGCCCAGGTGTTCCATCTCGGCCTCATAGATCCCGGTTATGTCCGCCGGGAAGTAAAACGAAACGGTACCCCCGGCCGGTACGTCCCTGCTTATGTCGAAACCGTGGACATGGACTTCATCTGCGACGTCGGATCTAACCCTGAGCCTGATCGGCTCACCCTTTTTGACCTCGATCCCGAGGACCCCTCCGACCGGCTTCCCGTTCTTGAAAACCACCGTCGGCACCTTCGGCGGCGCCGTCCTGCCACCCGGTTCCTCGTCGTTCGTTCCCTGCCCACCGGTGGTCGCCGGCGTTGCGGAATTGGCCGGCGCTGCGGTCCCGGTGGCCGGATCGTCGTCGGAATCGCCCGGCTTCAGTACGGCGAACAGGACGATCGCGACCGCTACCACCGCGATTGCCGCGAATATCGTCTTCTGCCGTGAGCTCATGGTGGGGCCTCTCCTGGAGGGCATTGTGCCGGGGAGCGCGCTCAAATACGGAGCGCGCGATCGACCGAATGGGAGGTCGCCACAGGCTAGCGGGCGTCCGGTTCCGGAA
>JAENXK010000008.1 GCA_016649615.1 Thermoleophilia bacterium | reverse complement strand
TCTTCGGCCTCGACCTCGATCATCATCCCGCGGCCGCCCCGGCGGCAGGCGGCCACCGCCTCGGCCAGGCCCCCGGCCATCGCGATGTGGTTTTCCTTGATCAGGACGGCGTCGAACAGGCCGAACCGGTGGTTCAGGCCCCCGCCCCACGAGACGGCCTGTTTCTCGAGAATCCGCAGGCCCGGGGTCGTCTTGCGGGTGTCGAGTATCCGGGTTCCGGTCCCGGCCACCGCGTTGACGAACTGCGCGGTCAGTGTCGCGATTCCTGAAAGGTGACCGAGAAAGTTGAGTGCGACCCGCTCACCGGCCAGCAGCGCCCGGGCAGGGCCGTTGACGAAGGCCACGTCGCGGGGCACCCGTTCGTGCCAGTGGCCTTCGATCACCGTGCGGTCGAGGTCCCCGATGCCGACCTGACGAAAGACCTCCTGGACCAGGTCGAGACCGTAGATCACCCCTGGCTCTTTCTGGACTATGCGCGCCTGAGCCTCGACCTCCACCGGAACCGTGGCCTCAGCGGTCACGTCTCCGCTGCCGAGGTCTTCCTCAAGCGCTGCCCGGATCAGTTCCGTGGCTTCGGTCGACAGTCGGCCCATGCACGAAGCCTAAGCGCCCCGGGGTCGTATCGTCTGGTCACCGGCCACTTTCGGCGGCCGGAGTACCATGACCCCTTTCAGCCACACGATCTTCGACACCCGACTCGGACCGGCGGTGATCGCCGCCACCGGCGGCGGGATCATCCGGCTGGACCTCCCCGCCCCCGACCCCGACGAACTGGTCGCGGAGGTCGCCCGCTCGTCAGGACTGGTCCCCGGCGAAGCCGGCAGCCGGGCCGAGGGCACGATCGACAGGGCCATCGAAGCGGTCGACAGCTTCCTCGAGGGAGAGTCGATCGCGATAGAAGTCGACGTCGACTGGCGCCTGGTCGCGGGATTCACCCGACGGGTGCTTCAGGCCACCGTGGACATCCCCTACGGGGAAACGAGGAGTTACGGCGAGATCGCGATCGAGGCCGGCAGCCCGGGGGCCCACCGGGCCGCCGGTTCCGCTCTTTCCAGAAACCCGGTCGCCCTGATCGTTCCCTGTCACCGCGTGATCCGCGGCGACGGTGATCCCGGTGACTACGGCCGGGGAAGTGAGGGCAGGGAACTCAAGCGGGGCCTGTTGGCGCTCGAATCAGACGGGATCAGGCCGTGCGGTTGAGGTACTCGCGGACGAAATCGTCGATATCACCGTCGAGGACCCGTTGGACATCACCGACTTCGAACTCGGTCCGGTGGTCCTTGACCATGGTGTATGGATGGAGCACGTAGCTGCGGATCTGCGATCCCCAGGCCACGTCCTTGACCTCGCCCCGCTCCTGGTTCACGACCTCCGCCCGCTTGCGCTCTTCCAGTTCAATCAGCTTCGAGCGCAGCATCTGCATCGCGACCGCCTTGTTCTGAGTCTGGGAACGCTCGTTCTGGCACTGGACGACGACCCCGGTCGGTTGGTGGGTGATCCGCACGGCCGAATCGGTCTTGTTGACATGCTGACCGCCGGCCCCGGAGGCCCTGTATGTGTCGATCCGGAGATCGCTGTCATCAATTTCGACATCGACGTTCTCGTCGACCTTCGGCGCCACGTCCACCTGGGCAAAACTGGTGTGGCGACGGGCCGACGAATCAAACGGGGAAATCCGGACCAGGCGGTGCACCCCCCGCTCCGCCGCGATCAGACCGTAAGCGTTCTCCCCCCGGAGCATGAAGGTCGCCGACTTGAGGCCGGCCTCGTCGCCCTCGGAAGCCTCTTTCATCTCGACCGAAAACCCCCGTCGCTCGGCCCAACGCAGATACATCCGCAGCAGGATCTCGGCCCAGTCCTGGGAGTCGGTGCCGCCGGCCCCGGCATGGACAGTCACGATCGCATCGCCCCCGTCATAGGTCCCACTGAACAGCCGGGCCTCCTCGAGCGCATCGAGCCTCGACTCGATCGATTCGAGCTGCTCGCCCAGCTCCACCGCCATCTCCTGGTCGGTTTCGGCCATCTCGGCCATCTCGGACAGGTCACCGGACTCCGAAGACAGTGACCGGAAGGCGTCCAGCTTGCGCTGAGTGCGCGAGTGCTCGGCCGAGACCGCCGCCGCGCCGTCCTGGTCGTCCCAGAATCCCGGTTTCTGCATCTCGGCTTCGAGCCGCCCGATCTCGTCCTCGAGCGCGGCCGGGTCGAGGTAGGCCTCCAGCCGGACCAGGTGCTCCTGGACGGCGGCCAGACGCGCGGGAACGGTTTCCAGATTGACGGCATCGGCCATGGAGGCAGGGTAGATGATGTCCGCCGTCGGGAACCCGGCCGGAAACTGGGATCATGTGCCGATGTCAACGGACAGGAAAGCGGTCGTGGTCGGCGGAACCGGCTCGCTGGGGCGAGAAACGTGCGTCCAGATGGTGGCTGCCGGCTTCGAGACCACTGCCGTGTCGCGTCACCGACCGGATTCCCCGGTGCCCGGAGTCGCGCACCGGGTGGCCGACCTGCGCACCGGTGCCGGCCTCGAGGAGGCCCTGGCCGGGGTGGACGTGGTGGTCGACGCGGCCAACACCGTGAGGTCTCCGATCGAGGTTCTGGTCGAAGGAACCTCCGGCCTGATCGAACAGTGCAGGCAGTCGGAGGTCGGGCATTACATCGGAGTCTCGATCGTCGGCTGCGAAAAGATCGGGTTCGGCTACTACCGGGCGAAGACCGCCCAGGAGCAGGTGATCCGGGAAGCCCCGATCGGGTGGAGCCTGATCAAGGCGACCCAGTTCCACGACCTGCTGGCCTCGGCCTTCGGCGGGCTGGCCAGGTACCGGATCTCGCCCCGCGGCCCGATCCCGCTTCAGCCGATCGCCGCGGCCGGGGTGGTCCGGCGTCTGGTCGAGATCGCCGAAGACGGGCCGCTCAACCGGACCGAGCAGGTTGCGGGACCGGAGATTTCGGACCTGGGCACACTGGCCAGGACCTGGCAGGACCACTCCGGCCGGCGCTGCCTGCCGGTCAGGGTTGTGGTTCCCGGCAAGACCGGCAGAATGCTCCGGGACGGCGCCCTGACCGATTCCGGGGCGGCTGCGCCGGGGCCGACCTTCGCTCAGTGGCTGAAGTCCGGGACATCTCCACCGTCTGCCTGATCGGCGCCGGCCGGTCGTCCCCCCTCCCGGTACTTCTCACTCTCAAAGGCGGCCCGCGCTTCTTCCCGTGCCGCAAACGGTCGCCAGGATCTGATCTTCCCGTCGTGCAATCCGAACAGCCAGGCCATCTCGTCGGTGGCCGCGTGCGATCCGTCCTCCGCCCAGTGCCAATGGCGCCTGATCTCGACCAGGACCAGGTTGCCGGAAACCGCCACCGACTCGATCTCCACGGTCTGCTGGATCCCGCCCGGAGCACGGGTCGCCCAGGCCCGGGCCGCGTCATGCCCGGTTCGCAACCCTCTCATCGAATGGATCTGGATCGCGGGGTCGAGCGTCTCCACGAAACGATCCAGTTCCGCCCCATTGAATGCCTCGGAGAACTCCCGGACAACCAGTTCCTCGGGACTCGGCACGGCCGTCAGCCCCGGGCAGAGTTTCCCGGTTCCCGGGGAACCGGGCGGCTCAGGCGCCGTGACACTTCTTGAACTTCTTCCCTGACCCGCACCAGCAGGGATCGTTCCGGCCGATGTTCTCGCGGTCGCTCTTCACCTTGGGCTCAGCCACGGCGCCGACCGGGCCGCTCATGCCGCCGCCGCCGGTCGGGAATCCGGCCACCCCGGGTCCGGAACCGGCGGCCGCGCCGGTGGCGACCTCTTCCAGGGCCGAAGGCTGCTCTTCCAGGGTTCCACCCGAGTAGTCAAAGTCTTCGGCTCCGTTGCCGCCGACTGCCGGAGCCTGCTCGAGCTGCTCGGGCTCGATCTCGACTTCGACGTTGAAGACCAGCCGGCTGAACTCTTCCCAGATCCCGTTCATCAGTTCGGAGAACATCGAGTAGCCCTCGTTCTTGTAGGCGACGAGCGGATCGATCTGAGCGAACCCGCGCAGGTGGATGCCTTCGCGCAGGTAGTCCATGTCGTAGAGGTGCTCGCGCCAGCGTGAGTCGATCACCTGCATCAGCAGGGTGCGCTCCAGGTAGCGCATGACCTCTTCGCCGAGTTCAGAAGTGCGTTCGTCGTAGGCCTTCTGCGCGTCCTCGATCAGCTCGTCCTTGAGCGACTCGCGCTCGACCATTTCCGGCTTCATGCCCTCCACGTCAACCGCGCAGGGCCAGATCAGGTGAAGCTGCGTGTCAAGTGCCTGCAGGTCCCATTCCTCGACCAGGTCACCCGGGGTGAATTCGTCGACCAGCCGGCGGATCACGTTGTCGAGCTCTTCGCGGGCGATCTCGGACATGTCCCGTCCCTCGAGGATCTCGCCGCGGTACTTGTAGATGATCCGGCGCTGCTCGTTCATCACGTCGTCGTACTCGAGTACCCGCTTGCGGATCAGGAAGTTCTGTTCCTCGACCTTCTTCTGGGCGTTTTCGACGGTCCGGGTCAGCATCTTCGCCTCGAGTGGCACCTCTTCGCCTTCGTCGTCGGTCGGTCCGAGCCGGTCGAGGATCTTGTAGATCCGGTCGCCGGCGAAAAGCCGGATGACATCGTCCTCGGCCGAAAGGAAAAAGCGTGAGGCCCCGGGATCGCCCTGGCGGCCCGCCCGGCCACGCAGCTGGTTGTCGATCCGGCGGGACTCGTGCCGCTCGGTGCCGCAGATGAACAGACCGCCCAGTTCACGGACCTCGTCGGCTTCGGCTTCGCACTGCGGTTTGAGATCGGATGCGATCTCTTCTACCGCTTCGTTATAGCCCTCGTCTTCGGGCTTGAGGCCCAACTTGACGACCGTCGGGTGGGCCATGCCTTCCGGGTCGCCTCCGAGCTTGATGTCCACTCCGCGACCGGCCATGTTGGTCGCGATCGTGACCGCACCTTTACGCCCGGCCTGGGCGATCGTCTCACCCTCCCGCTCGGCGTGCTCGGGCTTTGCGTTGAGGACCACGTGCTCGACTCCCTCGCGGCGCAGCGCTTCCGAGATCATCTCCGACACTTCGACCGAAACGGTGCCGACCAGTATCGGTTGCCCGGTTGCATTGCGTTCGACCAGTTCCCGGATCAGTGCGTTCCACTTGCCCTCCCGGGTCTTGAAGATCTGGTCGTTCTGGTCGTCGCGGACGTTCGATTCATTTGTCGGCACCTCGACCACCGGTACCTTGTAGATCTTCATGAACTCGGTCGCTTCGGTCAGAGCGGTGCCGGTCATCCCGGAGAGCTTTCCGTACAGCCGGAAGTAATTCTGAAGGGTGATCGTCGCCAGGGTCTGGTTTTCTTCGCGAACCGCCACCCCCTCCTTGGCCTCGACCGCCTGATGGAGCCCTTCCGACCATCTGCGTCCCTCGAGGATTCGCCCGGTGAACTCGTCGATGATCATGACTTCGCCCTCGACGACGGCGTAATCCTTGTCCGCCTTGTACAGGGACTCCGCCTTGAGCGATTGGATCAGGTGGTTGACCAGATTTCCGTTTTCGGCCATGTAGAGGTTTTCCACGCCGGTGAACTTCTCGGCATTTTCAACGCCGCGCTCGGTGGGCGCCACCGTTTTGTGCTTCTCGTCGTACTCGAAGTCGTATTCGGCGGCCGATGTGTCTTTGGACTCACCCTGCGACTTGAGCTTCGTCTTGGCCGGGACTCCGACCATCTGCTTGGCCAGCCGGGCAAAGGTGAAATAGGTCTGGGCCGCCTGCTCGGGTGCCCCGGAGATGATCAGCGGAGTCCGGGCCTCGTCGATCAGGATGTTGTCGACCTCGTCGACGATCGCGAAGTCGTGGGTTCGCTGGACCTTCTGCTCCAGTGATCCGGCCATGTTGTCGCGCAAGTAGTCGAACCCGAATTCCGAGTTCGTCCCGTAGGTGACGTCGGCCGCGTACTTGGCCCGGCGTTCGGCCGGTTCATCGTCCTCCTGGATCCAGGCGACCGATACGCCGAGCATGTCGTAGATCGGCTTCATCCACAGGGCATCGCGTTTCGAGAGATAGTCGTTGACCGTGACCACGTGGACAGCCCCCCCGGCAAGCGTGTTCAGCACGACCGCCAGGGTGCTGGTCAGGGTCTTGCCCTCACCGGTCTTCATTTCGGCTATGGCGCCGTCATGGAGCACCATCCCGCCGATCAGCTGGACGTCGTAGTGCCGCTGGCCGAGCGTCCGCTTGGCGGCTTCACGGGTCAGGGCGAAGCTTTCGGGCAACAGATCTTCAAGCGACTCGCCGTTCGCCGCCCGTTCTCTGAGGGCGTCTGCCTCCTCCAGCAGTTCGTGATCGTCCGGAACCTCGGTTTCGGGCTCGATCCGGTTGATCGACTCGACCCGCTTCTCATACGCTTTGAATTTGCGCCCCTCACCAAGTCTGAGGGCGCGATCGATCAGCCTTATCGCCATGAGGCAAGACTAGCCGTTGAGAGAAACCGGCACAGTGGACGGGGGCCCCTTTCGGGGCCCCCGTGATCACCTCTATCGTGGTCTGGGCCGCCCCAGGGCGACCCGGGTTTGACTACAGGCTCGCCGAAGCTCCTCCGGGAGGACGCCCCCGCATCTCGTTGACCAGGCGGCGGGTCCGACTACGCTTCCGCTGCTTCTCGCGCTGGCGCTTGACCTGCCGGCCCATGTCTTCGGCCAGTTCGTGAATCGTGTGGGCCATCTCCGGGGTCGCTTCGTGAGCGTGGAGTGTCGCCCCCTTCATGTGCAGGGTCGCCTCAGCCACACACTTGTCAGCGATGGCCGGGTTCTGCTCTTCGGACAAGACGACTTCGACTCGGGCCAGCGGGGAAAGCTGCTGCCCGATCCGCTTGAACTTCTGGGCCACCTGCTCACGCACTTCGTCAGTCACCTCGACGTTGCGTCCACGAACTTCAATTCGCATGAGACCTCCTCGCGGGGTTTTGATCCTTTGACGGATGTTAGCCAGCCGGCCCGACGGGGACAAGAGCAAACCCTGACTTTCTCCGCGTGCAGGGGGACTTGCACCGGCCCACCCCTCCCCGACCCGGCGCCCCCCCCCGCATCTCCGGCCCGGCGCCCCGACGCCGTGCCCCTGCCAGGACAGGCCCTAAAGCCGCCGGGTGAAGGTGACCGCCGAAACGGGGCCGATGCCGGCCCCGGCCAATGCCCCGGCACAGGCGGTGAGCGTGCCCCCGGTCGTCAGAACGTCGTCCACCAGGGTCGCCGTCCCACCCCGGCATCCGGCCGAAGGCCCGGAAACGGCCGGGGGCGGGAACCCGCAGGCCGGGCTCACTCCGGTCGACTCGATCGAAGGTGGCGCCGCCAGTCTCGCCTCCCGCCTCCGGCCTCGCTGGCTTCCCCGACCGCGCCGGACCAGCAGGTCATCCGCCAATGTGAATCCGGAATCCGCGCGGACAATCTCGCGGGCCAGCTCTCCGGCCGGATCGAAGCCACGCCATCGCTTCCGCCCGGGCGCCGCCGGGACCGGAACCAGAATCTGCCCGCACGGGCCGGATCCGACCAGATCAGCCATGTATCCGGCGATCAACGGGGCGAGACCGGTCAGCCCCCGGAACTTGAAGGCCGCCAGCAGAGCCCGGGCGACTCCCTCGTGCGGAGCACAACTGACGACCTCCGAGATCCCGGGTGGTGGCGACTTGCGGATCACCGGAGCCAGGTTCAGCTCGCCGACACAGTCAGCACAGAGCGGGAGCGCCCGGCCGCAACCGGAGCGGCATACGACGCACATCGGTGGGGTGAGCAATCCGGCCAGGCCGAGCGGTGGCATCCGCCCAAATTGACAGCCGACGGACAGGGCCGGGCTACAACCGTCACAGGAAAGACCAACGGACTGCGAACAGTTCGCAGACGACTATTGTGGACGGGCAGATGCGTCCTGAGACGAGATACGCTCGCAGCGGGGACCTCAGCATCGCCTACCAGGCGTTCGGCGAGGGAGAAACCGACCTCGTTCTGGCCTATCCGTTCATCTCCCACCTCGATCTCGGCTGGGAGAGTCCCCTGCTCGCCCGCTTCCTGCGGCGCCTCGGAACATTCGCCCGGGTGATTCAGTTCGACCGGCGCGGCGTCGGGCTCTCAGACCCGGCCGGGAGTGCCCCGACTCTCGAGGAGCGCATGGATGACCTGCGGGCCGTCCTGGACGACGCCGGATCCGAGCGGGCCGCGCTGCTGGGGATGTCAGAGGGAGCTGCGAGCTGCATGCTGTTTGCCGCCGCCCACCCGGAGCGCACATCGGCGCTCATTCTCTGGGGCGCAATGGCCCGCTCGACCGAAGCCGACGACTACCACTGGGCGAGCTCGAAGGAAGCCAACCTCGAGAGCATGAGAGAACTGATCGCCCCTCAATGGGGCCAGGGCTCCACGATCGAGATCTTTTCACCCAGCCTTGCCGACAACCCTCAGGCCCGGGACCTTCAGGCCCGGTACGAACGGCAGGCGGCAAGCCCGATGCGGGCCTGGGAGCTGCTCGAAATGTTCCTCGACCTGGACGTCCGCGACATACTCCCCTCGATCCATACCCCGACAATGGTCATGCACCGCCGCTCTGACCACGCGGTCCCGATCGGCGCCGCCCGCTGGCTGGCCGAGCAGATCGAGGGCTCCGCGTTCGTCGAGTACGAGGGGGTAGACCACTTTCCCTGGGTCGGCGAAAACTCCGACGAAGTCCTCGACCGGATCGAGGAGTTCATCACCGGTGTCCGTCCGGCCCCGACACCCGAGCGAATCCTCGCGACCGTGCTGTTCACCGACATCGTCGACTCGACCCGGAAGGCCTCAGAACTCGGTGACCGCCGCTGGAAGGCGCTCCTGAGTGAACATCAGGTGCTGGTCCGCCGACATCTCGGCTGGTGTGAGGGGCGCGAGATCAAAACCACAGGCGATGGCTTCCTGGCCACCTTTGACGGGCCGACCAGGGCGGTCGAGTGCGCGGCGGCGATCGCGGCCGACTCCTCGATTCCCGGCATCGAGGTCCGGGCCGGCGTTCACACCGGCGAGCTCGAACTGATGGGAGACGATGTCGGCGGGATCGCGGTACACGTGGCCGCCCGTGTCTGCGGGCTGGCCGGTGCCGGCGAGGTGCTTGCGTCCCGGACGGTCCGCGACCTGGCCGCCGGCTCGGGAATCGAGTTCGCCGACTTCGGCCGGCACCGGCTGAAAGGTGTGCCGGACGAGTGGGAGCTCTACGAAGTGACCTCTACCCCGCTTTCCCGCCAGGACCCGGCCACCTGAGGGCTGCCGCCTGCGCCCTGACGGATCCCTGCCTGGTGAATCGTCCCGTCCGACGGGAGGTCACAGAGATGTGGGGCAAGCCGCAACCGGAACAGAATCAGAAGCAGAGGTTGTGGTCTACACCCTTCCGGGCTGCATGGCCTGCTTCCGGGCCCGCCGCCTGCTGCATCGCCGCGGAATCGTTTTCGAAGAATTCAAAGGCGCCAGGGACGCCGACTTTCGCGAGACGCTGCGTAAGCGGACCGGCGGCTCAACCGCGCCACAGGTCCTGATCGACGGACGGCCCGTCGGCGGGGCCGATCACCTTGCGGCGCTGGATCGTGACGGCATCCTGCTTCCATTGATCCGGCGTCAGCAGTTTCCGGTGGTTGTGATCCGGCCTCGTCTGAAGTGGTTTCGCCGATACTTCGAGGTGCGACTCGTGGACGCCGACGGCCACGCCCTCGAAACAGTTCGGGCAGGGTCGGAGGCCGAAGCCGAAAGACTCAGCTCCGGGTTCCGCCAGTCCCGGGAAAGTCGGGCTGATCACCGATCGCCTGGAGAGCGATGACGGTCCGGGACAGGCTTCGAGCCATCGGTCAGGCTTGACTGCGGCCCAGAACCCCGTCGACGACGAACGAGCCGGCGCCGAGCTCCGCACCCTCGAGCAGGATCGCCTGTTTTACCTTCGCGCCTTCGCCGACTTCACAATCGGCACCGATCACCACCGGACCGGTCAGCTCCGCTCCCGCAGCGATCCGGCTTCCCGGACCGATCAACACCGGGCCGCTCAGCTCGACCCCGTCGAGTGAGGTCCCCTCAGCCACTCTGATTCCGGGGCTTACCTCAGGTTCCTGCATGGTCAGATTGACGGTGCCGGCCAGGCCGTCGAAGCTGCCTTGGAGCAGCTCACCTACCGTGCCGACGTCGTTCCAATAGGCGTCCACTTCGTGTGAGTAGAACGGGACCCCGGCCTCCATCAGCGCCGGGAATACGTCGTACGCCCAGTCGGCGAAACCGGCCGGATCATCCGGTGACGCCAGATCGCTTTCGCCCGGCCCGGGGAAGTAATTGAAGATCTCGCGGTCGAACATGTAGATGCCGCAGTTGGCCAGATCGGAAAGCGCCTCGGCCGGATCGGGTTTCTCCTGAAACCCCTGGATCCGGCCGTCGTCGCCGGCGATCACTACCCCGAACTGGGAGGTCTCGGTCACCTTCCGGGTCGCCAGCGTCGCGACCCCCTCGTGGGACTCATGGAAGGCCCGCATCGCGTCAAGGTCGATATCGGTCAGCGCGTCGCCGGAGATGACCAGAAAGCTTTCGCCGAAGAATCCGGCCGCCTTTCGAACACCGCCCGCGGTACCCAGCAGCGCGTCCTCGTAGCTGTAGCTCAGCTCGACCCCGAAATCCGTGCCGTCACCGAAGTGGGATTCGATCGTGTCCGGAAACCAGTGCAGGTTGGCGACGATCCGTTCGAAGCCATGCCCCGCCAGCAGGCGGACGATGTGCTCCATGACCGGCCGGTTCAGCACGGGCACCATCGGCTTGGGAATCGAGTAGGTGATCGGCCTCAGCCTGGTGCCGAGACCGGCCGCCAGAACCATCGCTTCCATCAGTGCTCGCCCAGCCTCCGCTTGAAATCCTGGATCGCGTTGACGGGAAGCGGGTCGACCCCGCGTATCCCGGCCACGGCGACTGACACCAGATCGCCGAGCATGACCGACCAGAGCAACCGGTCGGCCTTGGTCGCACCTTCTGTCTCAATCGTGAAAGTGGGCGCGCCGGTCCGCTCAACCGCGTCGGCGGTCAGCTGCATGCGTCGCCGCTCGCGGGGAGTCTGGCCCTGATCGGTCAGGAAAACGGCTCCGAGGCCACCCTTGCCCTCGTTCCAGGCTTCCATCAGGTTGTGATTGGCCTCGGGGATCTCGGCCGAGAATGCAAACTGCTTGGCGTTTTCGTTGAACTGGCTGGCCCAGCGCCGGGCTACCGACACGGTCATGTCGGCGCCGTGAACCACCAGGGGAACCTCGCCGATCTGCTGAGCCAGTTCGTTCGCCTTTGCCTGAAGGCTGTCGCTCGACTCTTCCAGGTAATCGGCCGCGCGTTCGAGCTCGCCCCGCACATCGGGCGCGATCCCGGCCAGGTGAGCGGTGCAGGTCGCGACAACGGTCATGTAGGCCACGGTCGCCCTCGGCTGAAAGTTCCCCGGAAGACCGACCATTCCCAGTCCCGAATTCCGCGCCTCATCAGCCAGTTGGCCTCCGGTTCCGGCTGCCCAGCGGTGGGCACCCTCCTGGCCGGCCTCCCTGAACGAGGACAGGGTCTCTTCAGTCTCGCCGGAGTAGCTTGAACCGAGCACCGCCCACTCGTCGGTCACCCATTCAGGCAGGCGGTAGCTGCGTACCACCACCAGCGGCCCGGACAGCCGATCGCTGAGCAGTCCACGGGCCAGCTCGCCGCCGATCGCCGAACCGCCCATGCCGCAGACGACAAAGCCGACTGACTGCACCGGCTTGAGTTGAGCCGAATCGACCCGCCAGAGAGCGTCCCTGATGTGGTCCGGGATGTCGAGTACGTCGCTAAGCATTCACGACCTCTTTCTTCCCCAGGACCCGGTCTCCTACCTGCGCATCGGCAGATACTCTGACGCCCGCCGAGAGGATCGAATTGCTGACCACCGCGTTCTCCCCGATCTCGCAGCCGTCCAGCAGGACAGACCCGGTGACTTCGGCCCCGGCTCCGACCTGGCAACCGGGGGCGATGACCGCCCGGGGGCCGACCACGGCATCATCTGAAATCCTGGCGCCGGGATCGACGTGCACCCCGGCCGAGTCACCCTCTACGCCACTCTTGACCCGGCCTTCGATGATGTCCCAGCTCGCATCCAGGTAGCGGTCCGGGGTGCCGATGTCCATCCAGTAGCCGTCCAGCCGGAGGCCGAAGAGGCCGTTTTCGACCAGGCCCGGGAAGATCTCCCGTTCGATCGAGACCTCGCAACCGTCCGGCACGCCTTCGAAAGCCGATTTCTCCAGTACGTAGGTGCCGGCGTTGATCAGGCCCGGGCCGGCGTGTCCAGGTTCCGGCTTTTCATGGAAGTCCAGGACCCGGCCATCCCCGGCGAGATCGACCAGCCCGTATCCGGTCGGGTCCTCGACCGGGTACAGGCCGAGACTGGCCCTCGCACCCCGCTCGAGATGAGACTGCCACAGCGCCGACAGGTCGAGGTCGGTCAGGACATCGCCATTGAGGGCGAAGAACCTCTCGTCCAGTTCGGGCAGTGCGAACTTGATCGCTCCACCGGTTCCGAGAGGCTCGGGTTCGACCAGATAGCGGATCGCCGGGCCTCCGGGGTCGCCATTCCCCAGGACCTCCTGCAGCTGGTCAGGCAGGAAGCCGCAGGCGAGCACGACCTCATCGACCCCGTGCGAGCCGAGCCATTCGATCATGTAGCTGAGAAAGGGCCGATCAACCAGGGTCAGGATCGGCTTCGGGATTTCGGTCGTCAGCGGCCTCAGGCGAGTTCCCTTGCCTCCGACCAGCACCAATGCCTGCAACTTTTACTCCCTTTCGGTACCGACGCCCGGGCGACCTATCCCTTCATATGTGAATCCGGCCTGCCTCATTGCATCGGCATCAAGAAAATTTCGTCCGTCGATTATCAGTGGCCGCCGCATCGATGCTGCCGCCCCGGCCCAGTCGAGATCCCGGAATTCGGGCCACTCAGTAACCAGTACCACCGCGTCCGCTCCTTCCAGGGCCTGCTCGGCCGTGACCATTACTTCCACTCCGGGCAGGAGAGTCCTTGCGTTTTCCCTCGCGACCGGGTCGTAGGCCACGACCTCGGCACCTTCGCCGCGCAGGCGGGCCGACAGAACCAGGCTCGATGCCTCGCGCATGTCGTCGGTGTCGGGCTTGAAGGCCAGGCCGAGTAGCGCCACCCGCTTGCCGACCAGCGAATCGAGGTGCCGGACCAACTTGCTGACCACCCGTCGCTTCTGCAGTTCGTTCACCTCTATCACCGCGTTGAGCAACTGGAAGTGGTAGCCGGAGTTGCCGGCGAGCAGCTTCAACGCGTTCACGTCCTTGGGAAAGCAGGACCCACCGAAGCCAATCCCGGGGCGGAGAAACTGGGGGCCGATCCGCTGGTCGAGGCCCATGCCCCGGGCGACCTCGGTGACGTCGGCACCGACCTCCTCGCACACGTTGGCGATCTCGTTGATGAAAGAGATCCTGGTCGAGAGGTACGCATTCGAAGCCAGCTTGATCATCTCGGAACTGGAGGTGTCGGTCATGACCAGTTCGCCGCCCAGCGGCCGGTAGAGGTCGGCCACCTCTCGCGCGGCCGCCTGGTCACGGTCAGAGGCGCCGATCACGACCCGGTCAGGGTGCATGAAATCTTCCACCGCCGAACCCTCCTTGAGAAATTCCGGGCATGAAACGTAAGCCAGTCCGGGCAGATCCCGGCGGATCGTCTCGCCGGTTCCTGGCGGCACCGTGCTCTTCATCACCAGAACGTGATCGCCGTCGTCTTTGATGTCGGCCATCACCGACCTGACCCGCGAAAGATCGGCATCGCCGGAATAGGACGGGGGCGTATCAACGCATACGAAGAGCAGCCTCGCCCGGTTGAGTAGCTCCGCCATATCGGTGGTGAAGTGGAGCCGGTCGCTGTTTCTGGCGATCAGGTCCACGAGCCCGGGCTCGTGGATCGTCACTTCCCCGCGCCGGAGCGATTCGACTTTCTCTTCGACCACGTCGCGGGCGATCACCTCGTGACCGAGTTCGGCGAAGCAGGCCGCGGTGACCAGACCGACCCAACCGACTCCGATTACGCCGATCGGCGCCCGTTCGTTGCTGCTCATTTCATACCCTCCGGACCGGGTCAGCTGCCCGGCGTGAAAGCTCTCGTTGATCGGGCCATGCCGAGCATCTGTTCATTGGTCAAAGTGAGAAGAATCGAGTTGGAGATCCAGTAGGTGTTGCCACCTTCGGACCAGGCGACCAGACGGACCCTATCTCCCTCGGGGTAGACCCTGAAGTCCCGGCCGTCCATCGAGATATCTTCGCTGGGCGCCTCGAGGATCGGCGGATCGCCCCAGCCCCTGACCCCCTGGAGCCCGAAGTAGTGCAGCCCGTCACCCAGCTGGAGCGCCATCACCATGCGATAGGCCGGGTAGGACTTCTTGTCCGGGTCGCGCACGTGGTAGGTCCGGCTGCCCTCGGAATAGATCGTTCCGGATGGGAGCCGCTTCGGGTAGTAGACCGCGAAGTCGCGCCGCTTGATCTCGGCATCCAGGCCCATTGCAGCCTCAAGCCCGCCCTGGGAGGCATCGACCAGTCCGTCCTGGTCCTTGCCCGGCGCGGTGGTCGCCGAGGCCGCTTCCTTCTTCTTTTCCCTGCGCGCCTTCTTCTTGGCTCTGGCTATCGCCTTCTTCCTGGCTCTGTCGCTCCCGGCGCTCTCGCCCTCGCTCAGGGTCCCTACCGGACCGATGGCGTCTTCGAAGCCGAGGAACTTGTCGACCGCGGCGTCGACCTCATCCGGGGTCGAGACCAGATAGGACACTCCCGACTCGAGTAAATCGGTCGCCGGGAACTTGACCTCGACCACGTCCGCCCCCCTCGAGTCGAACAGCAGCTTCAGCAGCTCGAGGATCTCGTCGCCGTCCTTGATGTCGGAAGACGTATTGTCGGTGAACGCATTGATCAACTCGTTATTCCGCTTGAGAATCTCGCCGAACGAGAGCCGGTTTCGGACCTCGCCGACCAGGTCCTGCTGCCGGGCGGCCCGGGCGAGGTCGGAGTCGGTGTGACGGTAGCGGGCGAATTCGAGCGCATCCGGGCCACAAAGCTTCTGGTAGCCGGCATCGATATCGATCTCCGCGTACTGCTCGGAGGCAGCCAGCCCTTCGTTGGAGTTGTAGTACTCGCGGTCGACATCCACATAGACGCAGCCGATCGCGTCAACCACCGATGCAAAGCCCTGGAAATCGACGTTGATCACGTGGTTTACGTCGAGCCCGGTCAACTGCTTGATCGTCTTCAGGGTCAGTTTGGGGCCACCGTAGCTGAAGGCGGCGTTGAACTTGTCGGTTCCCGTCCCGGGTATTTCGACCTTGAGATCGCGCGGGATCGAGAGCATCGCGATCTGCCCGGAATCGGGATCGAGCCGTAGCAGGATGGTCGTGTCCGAACGACCCGGGTCTCCGGGCGCGGCGCCGCCACCTGTTCGCTGATCCGAGCCGAGGATGGCGATCGTCTGCGGGCCGCCGTTGCTCGCGGGAAGGATCTTGTCGGACAGCTTGAGGCTGGGCTCGCTGATCCCTTCGCCGATGTTGTCGACCAGGGTCAGAACCGAGGCGGATGTCGCTCCGGCAAAAGAAAAGATGATGATCAGGGTGGCCAGCCCGAACCGCCACCAGTAGTGCTTGCGTTTTCCGGGGGCGTCGAAGTCTCCGCTGCTCGGGAGCCGTGGCGGATCCCAGGGCTCTCCGGTCCGGCGCGATTCCTCAATTGCCAGCTGTGCCTCGCTCCGGGCGGCCGCTGTGAGGATCAGAGTCTGCTCGGCCGTTACCCCCCCTTCGGACACCGGCTCCTCCGCGGCTCCGGCTTCTTCTGCCGGCCCGTCCCCGGAGTCTCCGGCCTCGCCCGCAGAACCCCCCGCCCCCTCTGCCTGGTCGCCCGCCCCCTCGGCGGGGCCCTCCTCTGGCGGAGCATCGGCCGGCCGGGCCTCTCCCGCCGGACCTTCCGGAGGCGTGGTCTCGGCGGGCGCACTCCCGGCGGCCTGGGCGCTCTCCGGCGACCCCGCGCGCTCGGGGCTCTCAAGCAGGGCCGCCCTGAAGACCGGATCGAGTTCGGGCGCGTCTTCTCCGCTCAGGAGATCGGCCTCGAAAGCGAAGACCTCTTCGGTCGGCAGATCGACCGGCTGCTCCGGACCCGGATCCGGAGAATCGCCGGGTTCGGCGGCCTCCGGTTCAGGAGCCTCGGACTCCGGCGCCACGGGTTCGGAAGCCCCGGGTTCCGGCGCTTCGGGTTCCGGTGTCCCGGGTTCGGAAGCCCCGGGTTCCGGGCTAGCCGGACCCGGTGCATCGCCGACGGAATCGTCGAGGCCTTCCAGGAGGTATTCCTCGGTCGGCTGCGCGGGTTTCTCTTCGCCGGAGTCCCTGCGGTCCCCGGGGTCCTGTTCGTCTCGGTCAGTCATCGGTTTGCGAGCGCACCATTGTCGCACTTCGGGCCAGAAACTCCTCCAGCGCCCGCCGATAGGCGCCGAGCGAGCGGATCGAGACCCATTCGTCGGGCCCGTGATGTCCGGCTCCCGAGGGACCGAATTCGACCGCCGGGATGCCGACCCGAATGAAAGAGACGGCGTCGGAGGCTCCGTCGCGGCCGACCGATACCGAAGGACCTTCGTGATTGGATTCGGCCGCCTCGATCAGGGCCGCTACCCAGGGAGAGTCGAGGCCGCTGTCGATCGCCGGGAGCGCGAAGATCGTTTCGATCCGTGCCGGACCGAGTTCGCGGATCTGGCCGAGTATCGCCTCGGGGTCCTGATGCGGCAGATAGCGGATGTCGACGTCGATGGCGCAATAGTCGGGGACCTTGTTCAGCGCATCGCCACCCCATATCCGACCCAGATTGATCGACGGGCGATCGAAGAGCTCAGAGCTTTCCCGGGCGAACGGTAGTGATTCCAGCCCCCGGAAAAACTCAACCGCCCGGATAATCGCGTTGTCGCCGAGCCACGGCGTCGAACCGTGGGCCGCCCTGCCGGCGATTCCGAGCCTGACCGCCAGGATGCCCTTGGCCGCAACTCCCACGTGCATGTCGGTCGGCTCCCCGGTCACCGCGAACTCGCCCCTGAGGCCCGAGTCGACCAGGTGATTGCTGCCCCGCTCCCAGTCTTCTTCCGACTCCTCGTCAGAGACGATTCCCAGAATTACTCGCAGCCCCGGAATCGGATCGGACGGTGAAGGCAGAGCCAGCATCATCGCCGCCAGGGCCGCTTTCATGTCATAGGCCCCGCGCCCGATGAGGCGGTCGCCTTCGATCCGGGGAGTGAACTGACCCGGTTCGGCCGGCACTACATCCATGTGTCCGTGGAGAATCACCGCCGGATCGGCGAGATCACCGACGCTCGCGGTGATCACCGGAAGACCACGGCATTCGTCATGACCCGCCTCGACGCCCCGCGAATCGAGCCAGCCCTTGATGAAGCCCGCCGCTTCGTGCACCCCTTCCGCCTGCGACGTGTCGTAGGCGATCAGGCGCTGGGCGAGGGCGAGCAGCTCGGTGACCGCTTACGCTCCCCGGGCGAGCTCGAGAAAAACGTCGATCCGTTCGAGGTCGCGCTCGGCGGCCTCGCGCGATCCTTTGCCGGTCTCTGGATCGGCAATCCTGGCCTCGGCATCGCTCTTCTGCTCTTCGAGCGCACCGAGGTCGAGTTGATCTACCGGATGCGCCTCTTCAACCAGAAGCTGGGCGTGGCTGGCAAAGACCTGCAGCACGCCGTGGGCCTGAGCCCATTCGCGGGTTTCGGATTCGGAGATCTTCAGCCGGAGCAGGTTCGGCCTGAGCGCCGCCATGACCGGGACGTGGTTGGCCAGGATGCCGATCTCGCCGACCACCGTCCGGGTCGACAGCTGGACTACGTCCCCACTGAAGACATCGCCTTCGGGGGTCAGAACCTCAACCGTGAATGTCGTAGGCCCAGCCAATTTCTAGCTGTCCGAGCTCTTGCCCACAGCCGTCACCTGATCGATGCTGCCCTTCATGTAGAAGGCGCTCTCCGGGTAGTCGTCGAGCTCACCGTCGAGGATCATCCTGAACCCGCGGACCGTCTCACTGATCGGCACGTACTGGCCCTCGGTACCCGTGAACTGCTCGGCCACGAAGAACGGCTGCGACAGATAGCGCTCGATCTTGCGGGCCCGGTAGACCAGCACTTTGTCTTCGTCGGCCAGTTCGTCGATCCCGAGAATCGCGATGATCTGCTGCAGCTCGGAGTAGCGCTGCAGGATCTCCTGAACGTCGGTTGCAGTCCCGTAGTGCTCCTCGCCGAGGATGTCCGGCTTGAGGATGGTCGAGCTTGAATCGAGCGGATCGACCGCGGGATAGATGCCCTTCTCCGAAATGGCCCTGGAGAGCGCGGTGGTCGCGTTGAGGTGGGCGAATACGGAAGCCGGTGCAGGGTCGGTGAAGTCGTCGGCAGGCACGTAGATCGCCTGGATCGAAGTGACCGAACCGCGAGCCGTGGATGTGATCCGCTCCTGGAGCTCGCCCATCTCCGTCTCCAGCGTGGGCTGGTAGCCGACCGCCGAAGGCATGCGTCCCAGCAGGGCCGAAACCTCGGACCCGGCCTGGACGAAACGGAAGATGTTGTCGATGAACAGCAGCACGTCCTGGCCCCCGGCCTCGCGGTAGTACTCGGCCATCGTCAGACCGGACAGCGCCACCCGCAGACGGGCTCCCGGAGGCTCGTTCATCTGGCCGAACACCATCATGGTCTTTTCGATCACGCCGGACTCGGTCATCTCGATGTAGAGGTCGGTGCCCTCACGGGTCCGCTCCCCGACGCCGCAGAAGGCCGAGAGACCGCCGTGCTCACGGGCGATGTTGTGGATCAGTTCCTGGATCAGAACGGTCTTGCCGACTCCGGCACCGCCGAACAGCCCGATCTTGCCGCCCTTGGCGTATGGGGCGAGCAGGTCGACCACCTTGATCCCTGTTTCCAGGATCTCCTGGGTCGGGGTCAGGTCGGTCGCCTCAGGAGAGGGCCGGTGGATCGGCCAGCGCTCGACGTCACCGAGATCCGGGCCGCCGTCGATCGGCTCGCCGAGCAGGTTGAAGATCCGGCCGAGGGTCTTGTCACCCACCGGAACCGTGATCGGCCCACCGGTATCGACTACCCGATCGCCGCGCTGAAGCCCGTCGGTTGCGTCCATCGCCACGGTGCGGACCCGGTTGTCCCCCAGGTGCTGCTGGACTTCACAGACCAGGCTGCGGCCTTCGCGGGCGTCGGTCTGGTCGACCTCGATCTCTACCGCCGAGAAAACCTCGGGCAGCTGGTCGGGGAATAGCACGTCGACCACGACGCCGGTGATCTCTTCGATCTGTCCTGTGTTCTTACCGTTGTTCTCTGACATTTCTCCAGTTTCCAGTTTCAGTCGAGGGGCGTCTGTCTAGCCGAGCGCTTCCGCACCGCCGACAACTTCCAGTATTTCCTGCGTGATCTCTGCCTGCCTGACCCGGTTCATTTCAAGGGTGAGATCGTCAATCATCGTTTCGGCGTTCTCGGCCGCACTCCGCATCGCGGTCATCCGTGCGCCGAGCTCGGACGCGGCTGACTCGAGCAGGGTGCGGTATAGCGAAATATCCACGTAATCGGGGATGACCGTGGCCAGCAGCTCTTCCGCATCCGGCTCGTAGTCCCAGAAAGAATGCGAGTGGGCCTCGGCCAGATCGCTATCGGGCTCGGCCATTTCGCCATCGGACCCGGTCAGGGCCTCCACCCCTTCACCGACCACTTCGGCCTCCTGGACCGGCAGCATGGTCAGCCGGTGAACGTATTGGGTGAGCGGCGAGACGTAGCGGTTATAGACGACCTCGACCCGGTCCACGTCCCCGTCCACGTAGGCGGCAGAAAGTGCCTCGCCGATTTCGCGGGCATCGGTGAATGCGGGACGGTCGGTGAAGCCGGTCCAGGATCCATTGATGGTCTGCTTACGAAAGGTGAGTGCTCCGTCGCCGCGCCGGCCGACTACGAAGAAGACGACCTCCTGGCCCTCGGCGTGGGCCTGATCGCGAAGTCTGAGTCCCTCCCGCAGGATGTTGGCGTTGAACGCGCCAGCCAGCCCGCGGTCGCCGGTCACCAGGAGAATGCCGAGCTTGCTCACCTTTTCGCGCTCATCGAGGATCGGCACGTGCTGGACGGTGCCGGCTTCTTCCGCGGCCCGGCGGGTCATCCTGCGCATCGCCTTGGCGTAGGGCCTGAGTTGGGCGATCCGGTTCTCGGCCCGGCGGAGTCTTGCCGCAGCAACCATCTCCATCGCCCTGGTGATCTGGCGAATGTTCTTGACGCTGGAGATTCGGTTGTTGACTTCCTTGCGATTGGCCATGGATTTCGGTGTCTCGGTTTCGGTCCCCCTGAAAGGGGTCCGGAAGATCTAGACGGCTGCGGTCGCCTCCTCGGCTTCCCCTGCCGAATCGCCGGAGTCGGACTCGTCGCCGCCGTCGGCAGACCCTTCGCCCGCATCGGCGGTGGCGCCGCTCACCCTGGACGATTCGCCGGCTACGAGCGGCTCGCCGTCCTCGTCGAAGTCGGGTCCGAAGTCGTCGACGAACTCGCTGATCGCATCGGCCAGGGCTTTCTCGTCTTCCTCGGGGAACTGACCGGTCTCGTTGATCCGGTTGCACAACTCTTTCTGCTCGGAGTGAAGCCGGGCCAGCAGGTCCACGAGAAATTCCTTGACCCGCTCGGTCTTGATCCGGTCGAGGAAGCCGCCGGTGCCGGAGTAGATCGAGGCGACCTGGTCGGCCACCGAAAGGGCGTCACGTTCATTCTGCTTGAGCAGTTCGACCAGCCGCTCGCCACGGGCCAGGGTCTTCTGGGTGTCGGCGTCGAGCTCGGAACCGAACTGAGCGAATGCTTCGAGGTCCCGGTACTGGGAGAGCTCGCCCTTCATCTTGCCGGCGACTTTCTTCATCGCCTTGGTCTGGGCGTCGCCGCCGACCCGGGAAACCGAGATGCCGACGTTGATCGCCGGCCGGACACCGGAGTTGAACAGGTCGGACTCGAGGAAGATCTGACCGTCGGTGATCGAAATCACGTTGGTCGGGATGTAGGCCGAGACGTCGTTGGCCTGCGTCTCGATGATCGGCAGGGCAGTGAGCGATCCGCCTCCGAGTTCGTCGTTCAGCTTGACCGCCCGCTCGAGCAGGCGCGAGTGCAGGTAGAACACGTCTCCGGGGTATGCCTCTCGTCCCGGCGGGCGCCGCAGCAGCAGTGACATCTGCCGGTAGGCGTAGGCGTGCTTGGTCAGGTCGTCGTAGACGCAGAGCGCCGACTTGCCGTCATACAGGAAGTACTCGGCCATCGCGGTACCGGCGTAGGGGGCGATGAACTTGATCGGAGCGGCTTCGTCGGCCGGGGCGGCGACGATGATCGTATTGTCCATTGCGCCGGCTTCCTCGAGTACCTCGCGCACCTGGACCACCGTCGCCATGCGCTGGCCGATCGCCACGTACACCGAGATCACCCCGGTATCGCGGTTGTTGATGATCGAGTCGATGCCGACCGTGGTCTTGCCGGTCTGGCGGTCGCCGATGATCAGCTCGCGCTGGCCGCGGCCGATCGGGATCATTCCGTCGATCGACTTGATTCCGGTCTGAAGCGGATCACGAACCGGCTGGCGGCTGACCACGCCGGGAGCCTTGAACTCGGCCGGGCGGGTCTTGCCGGTGTTGATGTCGCCCTTGCCGTCCAGCGGACGGCCGAGCGGGTCGACCATGCGGCCCAGGTACTCCTCGCCGACCGGGATCTCCAGAAGCTTGTTGGTTCTCTTGACGGTGTCGCCCTCGACCACTTTGTCCCAATCGCCGAAAAGCACGGCACCGACGTTGTCCTGCTCGAGGTTCAGCGCCAGCCCGGTGACTCCGTGCGGCAACTCGAGCATTTCCAGCGCCATGCAGTTGTCGAGCCCGTGGATACGGGCGATTCCGTCGGCGACCGAAAGCACGGTCCCCACTTCGGAAAGGTCGGCGCTACCGGGGTCAATACCCTCGATGCGCTGCCGCAGAATGCTGGCAATCTCGTCTGGCTTTATCTGCATCTCGGTTCTGATCCTCCTTAGGCCGCCTGAGCAACGCTCTGGCGGAGTTTCTCCAAGTTGTGATGAATGCTGGTGTCGAGAACCATGTTCCCGACCTGAAGTACGAGTCCGCCGATGATGCCCTCATCGACACGGCTGGTCAGTTCGACCTCCCTGCCGGTCTGCTTTTCGACCGCGGCGCCGACCTCCTCGATCACCGAGGGGTCGAGTTCTATGGCGCTGGTCAGGGTGACATCCAGACGCCGGTTCTCCTGCTTCCACATGTCCTCGTACTCGCGACGAATGCGGTAAATCGCCGGCATGCGGTGCTTCTCGATCAGCAGTTCGAGAAAATTCAGGAACTCGGGGTCGGCGTCCTCGACCGCCGCCCGGAGCCCGTCCAGCTTTTCCTGCGAAGAAAAGTACGGACTGAAGAAAAAAACTTCGAGATCCCGGTCCTGCTCGAAGGCAGCGCAGATCTGCGCCAGCTGGTCGCGGACCGTGTCCAGATCTCCCTTCTCCTGGGCGACGCCGAAGAGGGACTCGGCATATACCCGAGCCAGCGCTTCCATCAGCCGTTCCGATCCCCGGCCAGAATGGAAAAGTCCGCCTCGCGCAGTGCCTCTTCGACCAGCTCCTTGTGGGCCGCATCGTCGAGAGACCGGCGGGTGACCTGCTCGGTGGCGAGGATGGTCAGGTCGGCGACTTCCTTGCGGATGTCGTCCAGAGCCCGACGGGTTTCGGCCTCGATGTCCTTGCGCGCGGCCTCGACCAGATCCTCGCGCTTGGACTGCCCTTCAGCAGCAGCCTCGAGTTTGGTCGTTTCGGCCGCTTTCCGTGCCCGGGCGACGATCTCATCGGCCTGTTCCCGCGCCTCGGTCAGGCGCTGACGGTAGTCGGCCATCAGCTTGCCGGCTTCGTCGCGCTGGCGCTCGGCCGATTCGATGCTTTCGTTGATCACCTTGGCCCGCTTGTCCAGTGCCTCGCCGATCAGCGGAAAGGCGAACTTGCTGAGCACCCAGAGCGTGAACCCGAAGACGGCCAGCGTCCAGATCATCAGACCCAGACCCGGCGTCACCAGGAAGCTTCCACCCTCTTCGCTGGCCGTCTCTGCGGCCACGGGGATCCCGGTCAGGAGTTGTGAGAGAACCAGCTCCAATGGCCTAGAGGAAGAACGCGATCAGCGCGAAGATGAAGGTGTAGAAGGCGACGGCCTCGGTCAGAGCGAAGCCGAGCCAGCGAATCGACTGGAGCTCGCTCTTGAGTTCGGGCTGGCGGGCGACCGACTCGATTTCCTTGCCGAAGATGAAACCGATGCCGATACCGGCGCCGATCGAACCGAGGCCGGCACCGACGCCGAGTGCCACGGCCTTGAGGCCAGCCTCGACTTCACCTGCTTCAAGTTCTGCTAGGGGCAACAGCTCGATCATTTATGGGACTCCTTTTCAGTGACTTTCGGCGGTTGCTCCGCCGATGTAGATGGCGGTCAGGATAGAGAAGATGAATGCCTGCAGGGTGGCGACGATGCCGACCTCGAAAACGTAGAAGGCAAAGGCCATCGGGTAAGTGAGCACGCCGAGGGCAGCTATACCCAGCAGGACGGCCAGCCCTCCGCCCATGAAGAGCAGCAGCAGGTGGCCGGCGAGAATGTTGGCGAAGAGTCGCACGGAGAGCGAGATCAGGCGGACGAAGTGGGAGACCACCTCGATCATGAAGATCGCCGCCTTGCCGAAAGGGTTCATGTCCTCCAGGCCGGCCGGCAGCCAACTGGCCAGATATGGGACGAATCCTTTCGCCCGGACGCCCTCGTAGTGGTAGGAAAACCAGATTACGAGAGTGAGCGCCAGCGGCACCGCGATGTTGGCGGTTGCCGCGTAGAGAGCGAACGAAGGCATTTCCAGGCCGAAGATGTTGATCGTCTCGTGGGTGTTGGTCGGCAACGGCAGGTAACCGATCATGTTCGAGAAGAGGATGAAGAAGAACAGGGTGGCCAGGAAGGGGAACCACTTTCGCGCCAGTTTCGCGTCCTCGATGTTTCCGCCGGCGATGTCGGTCTTGGTCACGTCGTAGGCGACCTCGATCGCGGTCTGTACCCGGTTCGGCTTCTGCTTCATCCGCCTGGCTATCCAGACCATGATGGTGATGGTCAAAAGCGACGCCAGCACCAGGTACATGACCGCCTTGTTGATCGAAAGGTCGACCCCGGCGAGGTTGATGTTGATCCAGGGCTCGAGCCGGAACTCGTCCTGGGGCTTGAACGCCTCGTCCTTGCCACTGCTACCGAAGACCAGGCCGAAAATGAGAGCCAGAACGAGCCAGCCCCCGAGCGCGATGAATACCTTGGCCTTGGTACTGAGGCCCTGTTTGGCGTCGGCCGTTGCGCTCATATGGCCTGGTCGGACGTGAGGAGGTGAACCAGGCCCTTCGAGGCCAGGCTGACCGTGAACAGGGCGACCAGCAGGATCGCCCCGTAGAAGCCGGCGTCGCGCGAAATCAGGCCGGCCACCAGGATTGCGAAAGCGATCAGCCAGACCCGGCCGAGCGAAGTCGCGGCGATCGTGCCCATCGCGGTTTTGCGATCACCGGCCAGCAGCTTCTCTTTCGCCTTGCGTTCGGAGATCGTCTGAATGACCCGGGCGAGGATCCAGAGCCCGGCCCCGACGAGATATCCGGAAAGAGGCAGGTCGGCGAAGATGAAAACCGGGAGAGCGATCACCAGGACGATCAGGTCCAGATTGCCAAGTAGGTTGAGGCTGCGGCTACCCATTTCGCCCCCGGGCGATCTCTTTGCGGCAAGGGTCGTCAAGAGGGGGCGACTATATCCGAACAGTAAGCCAGACGCGTTGCGCCGCGGCAACGTGACAAGTGGCACGAGACTGCTCTGAGGAGCCAAAAAACGACCGCCTTGCGCGGTCGCCCGGACCTACTCTCCGGGTTCGTCCCTCGCTCGCGGTCCTTTGATGATTTCGAGCACGTAGGCGAGATACACCGTGACCGCGATCGCGGCCAGTATCACCGCCGCCATCACGACCGTCCAGAGCAGATCGAAGTTGCCCCGATCATCGCTGTAGGGGACCAGCCGCAGGGCCAGAGCCAGCAGGGCCAGGATGAGGGTCCATCCGTAAAGGTAGGCCAGGGTGCGGCGCTGCGAAAACCCGATATTGGCCATTCGGTGGTGAAAGTGCCAGCGGTCGGCCTGGTAGATCGGCTGGTGGTACTTGATCCGCTTGGCGACCACGAAGGCGGTGTCAAAGATCGGCAGCGCCAGGATCACCAGCGGGAAAGCCAGCGCCACGACGGCATTGGTCTTCAGGGCACCCTGGATCGAGACCACCGCGATCATGTAGCCGAGCAGGTTGGAGCCGGTGTCACCCATGAAGCTCGAGGCCGGCGGGAATCCGTGCCGGAGGTATCCGAGCGCCGCGCCGGAGGTGATCGCAGCCAGCACTCCGGCTTCAAAGCGGTCGAGCGAGAGCGCGATCACCGCCATCGCCGCGGCAGCGATCGCAACCACGCCGGCGGCCAGCCCGTCGATCCCGTCGATCAGGTTGACGATGTTGATCACCGCGACGATGCCGAAGATGGTCAACGGGTAGGCCGTCCAGCCGAGCTCGAATCCGCCGATGAACGGAATGGTCAGGGCATCGGGGTGGACTCCGGAGACAACCGGGATCGCCGCCGCCGCGATCTGACCAAGCAGCTTGACCACCGCCGGCAGGTCGAAGACATCGTCAAGCGCCCCGACCAGGGCGATTGCCACGGCGCCCAGCAGGATCGCCGTGGTCTCACTGTCGGCAGGCAGCCAGATCCAGCCGGCGATCTCGATCGCCGCCAGGATTGCCACCCCGGACATCGCCGGCGTCGCGACCTTGTGCTGGCTGCGTGGCCCGGGCTCGTCGATCGCTCCGACACGCCGGGCCAACCGCTCGGCCGGCGGGACCACCGCCCAGCTGATCAGCACCGCCGCCAGAAAGGCAAGGACGGCGTCTGTCGTATCGACCATGGCGAAAGATTCTCACTCAGGCCCGACGGACGCAGCGCCCCGTCCCGCCCGCGAGCATCTCTGGCCACGGTTTCAGGTCCCGATCACAGGAGACCGTGGCCGTAGTGAATGATCCGACGGTCGATCGGCGAGTCGTATTCCGAGGGGTGACGGCGCACGGGTCGGTGCCGCCGTCCGCCGGGGAGATTTAGTCGAGGGCGCCGAGGATTCCGCGGACCAGGATTTCGGGATCCCGGGGCTCGCGGGCCCCGGGCTCGCCCCCGCGCCTGACGAGTTCGAGCTCGGCGGCGCTGCCGAGGACCTCGAGCAGCCCCTTCTCGATCAGTTCCTCGTCGACCCCGCCCATGCGGCCGGCAAAGGTCGTGTAGACGGGCGTCCCCAGAGCCACGGCTTCGCGATTCATCGTGCCTCCGGCGCTCACCACCAGGTCCGAGAGCGCGATCAGGCTTTGTGCATCGATCGCCCGGTCCGGGACGACCAGATTCCCGGAGTCGCGGGCCCTGATCGCTGCCGCCTGCGAATCGGTCCTGGGAATGATTACCGCGGTCACGCCGTCTGCCTCGACCAGCCGGTCGATCACCTGCTCGTAAAGCGGGTTGTCAGCGTGGTATTCGGAGGTCTCAGGCGGAGGCCGGACCACCACCAGTACCCGGTCCCGGTCCAGCTCGAGATCGGCCATCACTGCGGGGTCAGGTTCGAATCCGGCCAGGTAATAATCCTCCTTCAGCCCCGGGTAGCGGACCAGCTTCTCGCCCTTTGCCCCGGCCTTGGCCATGCGATCGACCGGGATCGAATCGGGCACCAGGACCCTCGTGGCGATGCGAAAGGCGAGCTGGCGCTGGAGTCCGGCGAACTCGTAGTCCTGAAGCTGGGCCGAACGGATCCTGAGCAGAGCCGAGACCAGCGCCAGATCGACCGATCCGTGAGCGACCGCCAGCTCGGGCCGGAAATCCCAGACCGGGCGGACCAGACGGGCCGAGCGCCCGACCAGAGCCCGGGCCTTGCCGGGAAGCGAGCCGCCGCCGTGAGCTCCGACCACCGTATGGGGTATCCCGAGCAGCTCGAGAAGGCCGACTGTCTGGCCGTACTCGCGCGCCGTGACCAGGACCTCGTCGCCGCGTTCCCGGAACCGGTCGATCACCGGCTTCAGGACCAGCGGGTGGGCCGCCGCGGTGCAGTCGAACCAGACCCTCATCGGGGCCGGCTCAAGTGAGGCCGGGATAGAGCGGCTTCGCTTCCAGCAGTGCCCGGCTGCGCCTGACCAGCGACTCGCGCTCGGCCTCGAACCGCTCCGAGAGGGCGGTCGCGATAATCGCCGCGATCTCGGACATCTCTTCCGGGCCGAATCCTCGCGTGGTCAGCGCCGGGGTGCCGATCCTGAGCCCGGAAGGGTTCATCGGAGGACGCTCGTCGAACGGGATCGCGTTGCGGTTGACCGTTATGCCGACCTGGTCGAGCCGGTCTTCGGCGGTCTGACCGTCGAGTCCGGTTGAAGTCAGATCGACCAGAACGAGGTGGACGTCGGTCCCGCCGGTCAGCACGTCTATTCCGCCCTCCATCAGTCCATCGGCCAGCACCCGGGCGTTTTCGATGGTACGCCTCTGGCGCTCGGCGAACTCGTCGCTCGATGCGATCCCGAGGGCGACCGCTTTGGCCGCGATCGCATGCATCAGCGGCCCTCCCTGCTGGCCGGGGAATACGGCCCGGTTGATGTCGGCCTTGAGCTCTTCACGACAGAGGATCATTCCGCTTCGGGGCCCGCCCAGCGTCTTGTGGATCGTTGTCGTGACCACGTCGGCGTGTGGAACCGGGTTGGGGTGCTCACCGGCAGCGACCAGCCCGGCGAAATGGGCCATGTCGACCATCAGCCTGGCGTCGACCGAGTCGGCGATCTCGCGGAAGGCCTCGAAGTCGAGTTGCCGCGGGTAGGCCGACCAGCCGGCGACGATCAGGTCGGGACGGTTCTCGGCGGCGAGCCGCGCGACTTCGTCCATGTCAACCCTCAGGTCCTCCCGGGAGACGTGGTACGGCACGACCTTGTAGAGCTTGCCCGATACGTTCAGTTTCATCCCGTGGCTGAGGTGGCCGCCGTGGTCGAGAGCCATGCCCATGATCGTGTCGCCGGGCTCGATCAGGGCCATGTAGGCGGCGTTGTTGGCCTGGGCGCCGGCGTGCGGTTGGACGTTGGCGTGCCCGGCGCCGAACAGTTCCATCGCCCGGTCGATCGCCAGCTGCTCGACGATGTCGACCTGCTCGCAGCCCCCGTAGTAGCGCCGGCCGGGATACCCCTCGGCGTACTTGTTGGTCAGAACCGAACCGCTCGCCTCGAGAACCGCCCGGGGCACGAAGTTCTCCGAGGCGATCATCTCTAGCGTGTTGCGCTGACGGGCGAGTTCGCCGTCGAGCGCGGCCGCCACCTCGGGATCGAGGTCGGAAAGCCTGGCGTCGAGCATCTGTTCGGTGACGGCGCTCATTTCTCAGAAAAGCCTTTCAGTTTGCGTTCAATTCGCCTTGCCGACCGCGGCGCGAGGCCTGCCCTCTGTGTGGCCGGAGCACCGGGCCCCTCGGATCTGGCGGGAGAGTCAGATTACCAGCGCCGCCCGGCGCCCATTCGTGCCGGTAATCCGGCTCCGCGGCGGCCCGGCTCGGCGGGTCACTCCTTTCGGGCGAGCTTTTCAAAGTACTCGTCGCCCTCGATGTCTACCCGGGGCAGGACCCTTTCAAGCCAGCCGGGCAGCTCCCAGTTGCGCCGTCCGACCAGCACCAGAGTCGCCGGGACCAGCAGGCACCTGACCATGGTCGCGTCTATCGCGACCGCGAACGCCAGCCCCACCCCGAACTGCTTGACCACCGGATCGCCGTTCAGAACGAAGCTGAGGAAGACGGCGACCATGATCAGCGCGGCCGAAGTGATCACCCTCCCCGAAGACGCCAGCCCCTTGATCACCGATTCCCGATTGTCACCGCTCTTGTGGTGGGCTTCGCGGATCTGGCTCAGCAGAAATACCTCGTAGTCCATCGACAGCCCGAACAGGATCGCAAACATGACCAGGGGCAGGTAGCTGACTATCGGTATCGGACCGTCCAGGCCGATCAGGCCGGCACCCCACCCTTCCTGGAAGACCAGGGTGACCAGACCGTAGGCGGCGCCGATCGAGAGCAGGTTCATGAGTGCCGCCTGAAGTGGAATCAGCAGCGACCGGAAGGCCAGCGTCAGGACGAGGAACGAGAAAAGCACGACCAGCCCGATCACGTACGGAAGTCGGTTACCGATCTCGTCGGCAAGGTCGATGTACCCGGCCGTGCTTCCCCCGACGTAGGCCACCGACTCGGAGCCCTTGAGCGCATCGGGAATCGTCTTGTCGCGAAGCCTGGCCACGGTGTGCTCGGTCGTCCGCGAAGACGGGGCGGTGGTCGGAATCGCATTGAATATCGCGGCGTTTCCGTTCTTGTCGATCTGCGGCGGACTCACCGCCTCGACTCCTTCGGCGCCAGAGATGTCCTGAGCCAGTTTGTCCGGGGTGGCGGAATCGCCGTTCAGGTCAGTGGCGATCAGCAGCGGGCCGTTTTCACCGACCCCGAATCCTTCGGTGATCAGGTCGTAAGCACGCCTGGTCTCGGTCGATTTCGGCAGGGCGCCCAGGTCCTCCTGGCCGAGATGGAGATTGCGCGCCGGCATGGCGATCAAAAGCAGCACGAGCGAGGTGATGATGACCGCGGGCAACGGCCTCCTGGCGACGCCTTCGGCCCACCGCTCCCAGCCGTGAGCCCGCGTGTCCGGGGCGGTGCTGTGGGGAAGCGGTACCCGCAGGTGCTCGATCCGCGGGCCGATCAGGGCCAGCAGAGCCGGCAGGAAGGTGATCGCGGCCAGCATCGCCACCAGAACCGCGATCGCGGCGGAGTAGCCGAGTGTCCAGACCAGCGGGATCCCGGCCAGGCCGAGTGAAAGCAGGGCCACCACCACGGTGCTGCCGGCAAACACCACCGCCCCACCTGCGGTCGCCGCGGCCCTGGCTGCGGCCTCTGGCGGATCGTTCCCGGAATGCATGGCCAGCCGATGGCGGGTGACGACGAACAGCGCGTAGTCGATCCCGACCCCGAGACCGATCATCGTCGCCAGGGTCGGAGAAGTCGTCGAAATCGTGGTCACCTGGCTGAGCAGCCCGATCAAGCTCAGGCTGATCATCAGGCCGGTCACGGCCGAAATAAGCGGCATGCCCATCGCGACCACACTGCCGAAGGTCAGAAGCAGCACCACCGCCGCGGCGGCCAGTCCGACCACCTCGCTCAGCCTGGTCGAGGGTTTCGAAACCTGCTGGCCGAGATAACCGCCGGCGGCGACGTCGAGCTTCGAGCCGGCGGTCGAAGCGGCGGCATCGATGATCCGGTTCGCATCTTCGTCGCTGAGCTCTCCACGGGAATCGTCGATGATCAGTGACGCATAGGCGATCGTTTCGGCCTTGCCGATCTGGGCTTCGTTGCCGGGGCTGAACGGATCGTTGACCGATGTCACGCCTGAGGTGTCGCTCAGCTTCTTGATCGACTGCTCGACCAGGCTCTGGTTGCCGCTGTCGGTGATCTTGCCCTGGCGGGCTTTGTAGACGATCGGGTTTGTACCGTTGGCCTGGCCGGGGAAGTCCTCGGCCACGAGGTCAGTGGCCGCCTGGCTGCCCGTGCCCGGCAGGGAGAGGTTGTCTGCGAACTGGGTGCCCGCGGAGTTCCCGAACAGGACGATCGCTACCGCCAGAACCAGCCAGAATGAAACGACCGTCTTGCGGTGCCTGATGCAGAATTTGGCCAGTCTGTAGAGCCGCCCGGTGATGCTAGATCTCACCCGCTTCGGCTGTGGTGAACACGCCTGCTCTTCCGGTCGCGGCCGTGACCCCGTTTCCCGGGCCGCAGTCCGGCACCTCCCGGTCGGCTTCACCAGAGGCCGCCGGTTCCGATCCCCCCGCGATACTCACATTGCGAGCCTACACGGCTCCGCGGTGGAAATCACGCCGTCATTTACTCTTCTCTGATGCGAAAAGTAGTCATCGCCGTAATTCTTCCATCGGTCATCGCCCTGGTGGGTTTTGCCTTGCCCGGGTCCGGTGCCGCCGGTGCGGGGAACGGCGATGCGGGGGCGGTGACGGCCGGGACCACCGGGCCCTGTGAAGATCCGGTCCGGGCCGGCCGGCCGCGCTGCCCGGACCTGATCATCGGCCGCCCGTCCGAGATGTACGCCGACCGGAAGACAATCCCCGGACGGGTTCTGCTGCGGGCGACCAACGACATCATGAGTCGTGGTGAGGGTCCGATCGAGCTGCGCGGACGCCGGGACCGGACGCGGTCGATGAACGTGACCCAGGCGATCCGGAGGAAGAACGGGAGCTGGGCCCGGTTCCCGATCCAGGCACGGCTTCGCTTCGTCAAGGTCGGTGCCGCCTACGGCGGGGCCTTCTGGAAGGTCCGCAACCCCCTCCGGTTCGAACTCTGGCGGGTCGACCGTACCCGTCGGAAGATCCGGATGGTCCGGACCGGACCGAAGCAGTTCTACTGCTTCCGTGATCTCGAACGGACCAGACCCGGCCCGAACTCGCCAACCGATCCGGTCTATCCCGCCTGCAACCAGAATCCCCGTGAGCGAAAAGTCACGCTGGGGACGTCGGTCGGCTGGTCGGACATCTACCCCTCCACCTATGACAGGCAGTGGATCGATGTGACCGGGCTGCGGGGCTGCTTCGCATATGTACTGCGGCTGGATCCGGCCGGCCTGTTTCACGAACTTGACCGCGAGAACAATGTCGCCCAGCGGGTCGTCCGCCTGCCCTGGAAGCCGGACCGCGGCAAGCGCTGCCCCCGTCCGTGATCCGGGCCGGGCCGGGCCGGGCCGCGGAAAAGTGAACGGTCCGGCGGTCGTCCGGCGGCCGCGCCCGGCCACGGCGCTCAGTGACCGAGGGCGGCGATCAGGTCGCCCCGGGACATCCCGCCTTCGCGAAGCACCGACCAGGCCCCGCTCTCGTCGAGTTCGGTCAGGTCGACCACGGTCGAAGGAAGGCCGGTCAGGCGGCCGTCGTCGATCGCCAGGTCAACCGCCTCCCGGATCTCCGGGACGATCCCGGAAAAGGTCACCGGGGCCGGCTCGCCGCTGAGGTTGGCACTGGTCTGGAAGATCGGGCACCGGGCACCGGACAGCGGGCCTTCGATCACCCGAATCCCGAGGCGCGACCTGTCCTCGCGACAGGCCAGGGGGTAGCGGTGCCGGGGGTTTGGAACGATCAGGGTGACCGGTCCGGGCAGCAGCCGGCCGACAGCTTCACCGACTCTCTGGCCAAGGTCCCGGATCAACTCCCGCATCGCCATCGGCGAGAAGTACATGACCGCCGAGGACTTGCCTTCGTCGCGCCCCTTGATCCGGTGGATCCGGTCGACAGCCTGCTCGTTCAGTGGATCGCAGGCGAGCCCGTAGAGACCGTCGGCCGGAAAGAGGGCGACGCCGCCCTTGCTGATGCAGCTCTCGAGGGCCTGGCGGGCAGCGTCACCGCCCCTTATGTCCGTGGCGACAACTTTCACCGGTAAATCATCTCAGTCGGGCGAGCCCGCGGCCCCCTGCTTCAGTCCGACCACGACCCGGCCGATCCCGGCTAGGTCGCGTCTCACCCCGATCCGGGTGAATCCCGCCTCGCGCACCAGCCGGGCGACCCGCTCATCCTGGCCCTGGCCGATTTCGAGGCCGATCGCTGCGACCTCGAACGGCGCCCCGGCGATTTCCCCGATGACTGACTCGAACGCTTCGTAGCCCGTGGGTCCCGAAAAAACGGCCGACCGCGGCTCCCATTCGGTGATTTCGGGTTCGAGCGCCACGCCGTCGGCGACGTAGGGGAGGTTGGCCAGGATCAGGTCGAACCCGGCGCCCGGAAGCGAGACCGCCTCGATGCCGGTAGCGAAATTTCCTGGCGGCAAGGTGCCTTCGACAAGCTCGACCCGGTCGGCCAGACCCAGCCGGGCGGCGTTGGCCGCGGCCAGCTCAAGGGCTCCGGGCGAGGTATCGGTCGCGGTGATCCGGCATCCGGGAAGCTCCTCGGCCACCGCCAGCGAAACCGCCCCGGATCCGACTCCGATCTCGAGCAGCGTGCCAGGTTCCCGTTCGACTGCCAGTTCGACCAGGTGCTCGGTTTCGGGTCGCGGGATCAGTGCCCGGGGGTCAACCTCGAGCTCGATCCGGCGGAACCCTTTGCGCCCGAGGATGTAGGCGACCGGCTCTCTCCTCAGCCGGCGACGGACGGCTTCCGAAAACGCCCTTGACTGAGCCGGCCGGAGACCCGCGCCGGGATCGGCGATCAGGGCCGCCCGGTCCAGCCCGGCGATCTCGGAGAGGAGGACTTCGGCGTCCAGCCTGGGGGTTTCGATCCCGGCCGCGCCAAAGGCATCGATTGCGGCATTGAGGGCGTCGCCGACCGGGGCGTCGTGTGATCCGCTTGCCATGGCGTTCAGCCTCTCCCGACCATCGCGTTCATACCCGCATTCACACCGGGGTCAGGCTGCCTGGGCTTCGAGCCGGCGGCGCTTCTCCTCGCCGGTCAGGGCATCGGTGAACTCGCCGAGGTCGCCGTCGAGAACCCGGTCGAGGTCGTGCGAGGTGAGCTTGATCCGGTGGTCGGTAACCCGGCCCTGCGGATAGTTGTAGGTCCTGATCTTTTCCGAGCGCTGCCCGGTGCCCACCTGGGCCTTGCGCTCGGAGGCGATCGCCGCCTGCTGTTCGGCCAGCTGGCGCTCGTAGATCCTGGCCCTGAGGACCCGCATCGCCTTTTCCCGGTTCTGGAGCTGCGACTTCTCGTCCTGCATCGAGACAACGATCCCGGTCGGTCCGTGAGTGATCCGCACGGCCGAGTCGGTGGTGTTGACCGACTGGCCGCCCGGACCGGAGGAGCGGTACACGTCGACCTGGAGATCGCCCGGGTCTATCTGGACCTCGACATCTTCTGCCTCGGGAAGCACGGCAATCGTCGCGGTCGAGGTGTGAATCCTCCCCTGGGACTCGGTCTCCGGCACCCGCTGCACCCGGTGGGTGCCTCCCTCGTACTTGTAGACCGAGTAGGCACCCTCCCCCCTGACCTCGAAAGTCACATCCTTGAAGCCTCCGTGCTCGGCCGCAGACTGCGAGAGAACCTCGGTGGTGAACCCCCGCTCAGCCGCGTAGCGGGTCAGCATCTTGTAGAGGTCTCCGGCGAACAGAGCGGCCTCGTCGCCCCCGGTACCGCCGCGGATCTCGACGATCACGTTCTTTTCGTCGTTCGGGTCGCTCTCGACCATGGCCAGCCGGATTTCTTCCTCGAGTTCGGCAATCCGGGCCGGCGCATCCCGGACGACCCGTTCCAGCTCGTCATCTTCGCCGACCTCTTCGAGCAACTCCCTGGCTCCCTCGAGATCATCGCTCAGGGTCCGGTGCTCGGTGACCAGATGGTGGGCCGGCTCGAGCCGCCGGTACTCCCGACCGACCTCGGCGTAACGTTCGCGATCGGCGATCACCTCGGGATCACTCATTTCCCGCTCGAGCTCGGCGAATCGCGCCTCGATCTGTTCACCCAGCTTCCTGATCACTGTTTCAGTCTGACGGTAGCGCCCGGCCGGGGCGGTCAGGCGACGATATCGATCGGCTCGAGCCCGGCGTTGTCCTCCGGCCGCTCCACTTCGAGCACCGCGTCCAGAGCGGCGATCGCGACCTCGAGCTGCTCTTCATCCGGCTCGCGGGTGGTCAGGTTCTGCAGCATCAGCCCCGGCCACATCAAAGCGCGCACCCATCGCCTGTCCCGGTTGCGACCGGCCCACTTGATCACTTCGTAAGAGAGCCCGGCGATGAGCGGCACGCCGAGGATCCGGGAAATCAGGAGCCAGTACCAGGCTGGCAGCCCGATCGGTGCGAATACGAAAATCGCCAGGACCATCACGATCAGGAGGAAGCTGGTCCCGCAGCGCGGATGGAGGCGGGAGTAGAGAGCGGCCCGGGCCGGAACCAGCTCATCTTCTGCCTCGTAGCAGGAGATCGTCTTGTGCTCGGCCCCGTGGTACTCGAATACACGGCGCAGGTCGCGCAGCCGGCTGATCAGGACTATGTAGCCGATGAAGATCGCGGTTCTGACGATGCCCTCGACCAGCCAGAACAGGACCGCCGATCCGAGCTGTTCCTTGAACAGGCTGGTCAGCCCGACCGGGATCACGAAAAAGAGCAAAACCGCCAGGGCGAGAGAGAAGACGATCGTCATGCCCCAGGCGAATCCACCGATCTCTTCTTCCTCCCCGTCCTCCGCCGCAAGCTGGACGTTGGCCGAGATCCCGAGTGCCCGGAAACCGACCTTCAGCGACTCGGCCAGAGCGACGACCCCCCGGATCACCGGCCAGCGGAGTATCCGGGCCCGGCCGGCCCAGGGAACGACCTGTTCGGTAGTCACTTCGATCGCCCCTTCCGGGGCGCGGACCGCGACCGCCCAGGTCCTGACCCCGCGCATCATCACGCCCTCGAGCACCGCCTGCCCCCCGACCGGAGCGTCCCGTGTGGCGACCAGCGCGCCATCGGGCATCGCCCGGGCGTCTACTTCAAACTGTTCGGCGGGCCGGTCCGGCCCGCCGGTCTGCTCAGCCGTTGCCGGCAGCGGCCTTGGCGCGCTTGGCGGCACGACGCTGGAAGCGCTCGACCCGGCCACCGGTGTCGACCAGCTTCTGCTTGCCGGTGTAGAAGGGATGACAGGCAGAGCAGAGTTCAACGTGCAGATCCGACTTGGTCGAACGGGTGTAGAACTGGTTGCCGCACGAACAGTGAACGTTGGCGATCGTGTATTCGGGATGGATGTCTGCCTTCATTCAATGAAGTCTAGAGGACCGGTCAACCCTCCGGCCCGGCGGCATTTTCCAGCGCCCGTGCCGGCAGGTCCGGTGGCGACCCCCTGCGCGGCTTTTATCGGGAGTTCCGGCGGCCCGCCTGCCGGACGGCGATCGCCCTCCCTGGAGGCGCTTTCGGGACGGAAACGGGCTGGAAGCGGATTTCCGCAAATAGCGGCAGGTTTTCCGTCCGACGGGGCGAAGAAACTTCCGTAACCCCTCAGAGGAGAGGATTTTTCCGATGGCCAAAGAGGTATTCGATCAAGCTCGTCCCCGCAGTCTGAAAGCGCAACGGTTCGCCGAGGCTTTCATCGGTTGCGACGAGTGGGTTGTGCCCCCAAGGAAGCGGCGCCGTTCGCAGGTCTCCCTGTATGACGCCCAGTCGCTTGCCATGCCACCGCTGGCCTCTCCCGAGGCGCCACAGGACTACCGCCGCGCCGCCTGACCGGGTCTTCGACCGGGATCTGCGGTTTCCCGACGACCGGGATCTGCTCAGGTCTCGGTGTAGAGCGGGCCGTCTCCGCCTTCAGGCAGAGTCAGACGGCCACCCTTGGCGGTTATCGCGCCACACTGAACGCAGTTCGAGGCGGTCACGTGCACGTCGACCACCTCTGCCCCGGCCTCGAGCTGGTCCTCGGGGATCTCGTAGACCTGGGCCGGACACATCGAGACCCAGGTCTGGGCGATCTCGCGCGGGACCTCGTTCTGGATCCGGATGTGGTTCGGGGCGTCATCACGGGTCGCGTTGCCTGACAGGAAGACCGACGACAGTTTGTCGAAGGTGTACTCGCCGTCGGGCTCCGGATAGTCGTCTGCCGCCTTGCCGATTTCCACCTTGTAGGTGGCGTCGTCATGGTTCTTCCAGTGGCCGCCGGGGAAGTGGCCCCCGGTGACGGTCATCATCGAAGCCATCGCCCCGCCGACGAAGAATCCCTTGGTGAATGGCTGGCTTGCGTTCCGGACCTTGTAGAGATCCTTCTCAATGAGCGAGTTGTGGACCTTTTCGTCGTAGGCCGAGAAATCGACCGAGTCCTTCTCGAGCGCGTCGACGATCGCCTCGGCCGCGTACATGCCGGCGTGCATCGCGTAGTGGACGCCCTTGAGCTCGGCCACGTTGACCATGCCGGCGTTGTCACCGGCGATGCACATCCCGGGAACCGCCAGGCGCTTCGGCATCGACCAGTAGCCACCGGCCGGAATCGTCTTGGCGCCCCAGCCGACCCGCTTGCCGCCCTTCAGGATCTTCTTGATGAACGGGTGCAGTTTGAACTGCTGCAGCAGGTCATGAACCGAGAGGGTGGCGTCGGTGTAGTCGAGGCCGACCACGAAACCGATGCAGACCTTGTTTTCCTCCATCGGGTAGATGAACGATCCGCCGAACTCCTTGTACTTCGCGGCCTTGCGGAGGGGCCAGCCCATGGTGTGGATGACCTGGTCGAGCGGTTCCTCGACCTCCCAGATCTCCTTGACCCCCAGCTCCCAGCGCTGCGGATCGAGCCCGTTGATGTCGAAGTGGTCGAGTGCCGCGTAGGTCAGGTGTCCGATCGTGCCTTCGGCCAGGACGGTCGCCCTGGCCATCACGTCCGACCCGGGCTCGAAGTTGGCCAGTTCCTCGCCCTGCCTGCCCCGGCCCTTGTCGCCCGAGCGCACGCCCTTGACGACCCGGTCTTCGACCAGCAGCTTGTCGGCTGCGGTCTCGCTGAGGATGTAGGCGCCCATCTCCTCGGCCTTGTCGCCGAGGAATCGGGACAGCTTGGAGACGGAAGTGACGTAGTTGCCGTGGTTCTTGAAGTTCGGCGGCATCGGCTTGAGCGGAAGCGCCTGCTTCTCGGTCAGCATGTACACCGCGTCCTTGGTCACCTCGCGATAGACCGGCCACTCGGATCGGTCCATGTCGGGAAAGAGTTCTTCCATCGCCGACGGCCGCATATTGGCGCCGGACATCTCGTGGGCGCCGGCGACCTTGCCTTTCTCGATCACGGCTACCGGGACCTCTCCCAGCTTTTCGGTCAGCTCGGGGCGATCCTCGAGCAGCTGGAGAATCTTGATGGCGCAGGCCAGGCCGGCCGGGCCGCCGCCGACGATCGCAACGCCAACTTCAATGCGCTCGTCCTCGGGATCGCTCGGGCGGGTGATGACGTCTTCGGAGTCAAAAGGCGGCGGATACTCGCTGGGCGCTACGGGGGGCATGCGTTGATCCTTTCGGGACTTCGTTCTTGGGTGATTCGAAAGCTTGAAATCGTGCGGCGGGCGAAACGGAAAGACAGGGTAAGCCGGGCCCCGGTCGTCACTGGGTGACTGCCGGGGCCCGGCTTCCCTCTTGCTGCTTCAGGGCCTGCTGCCTAGGCCTTCCTGGCCTTGATGGCCTCGGTCAGCTTGGGCATGATCTTGTTCAGGTCACCGATGATGCCGAGATCGGAGAACTCGAAGATCGGCGCGTTCGCGTCCTTGTTGATCGCGACGATCGCCTCCGAGTTCTGCATTCCGACCTTGTGCTGGATGGCGCCGGAAACCCCGACCGCCAGGTACAGCTTCGGCGCGACCGTCTTGCCGGTCTGACCGATCTGGGCGGCGTAGGGATACCAGCCGGCGTCGACCACGGCACGGGTGGCCGCGACGGCGCTGTTGCCACCGAATGCGGCAGCCAGCTCCTCGGCACCGTCGAACCCGTCGGCTGAGCCGAGGCCCCGTCCGCCACCGATCAGAACGTCGGCTGCTTCGATGTCCACGTCGGCGCCACGCTGCTCGCCGCGGGTGACCATCTCGGCCTTGGTCGACCACTCGGAAAGCTCGACCTCGACGTCCACGACCTCGGCGCTGCCGCCGGTCTCGTTGATGTCGAAGGCGTTGAGCCGCCCGATGATGATGCCCGGCTCGGAGACGTATCCGACGTCGGCGATCTGGGAGTCCTGAAGGATCGGACGCTCGGAGACCAGCTTGCCGTCGTCCACCTTGACCTTGGTCACCTCCATGGTGACCCCGGCGCCCAGACGGGCGGTGAGGCCGGCACCGATCTCGAAGCCGAGCAGTCCACCGCCGAACAGGGCGTAGGTGAAGTCGTTCTCGATGATGACCTTGGCCATCACGTCGACGATCGGCTGAGCCAGGCCCTCGGTGACGCCCCTGGCCCGGTAGACCTTGGTCACCCCGTAGTTGCCGAGACCCTGGGCGCCTTCGTCGGAAATGTCTCCGACGATCACGGCCGCGGCCTCGGTTCCGAGCTCGCCGGCCAGCTTGGCCGCCTCGGAGAGTGCCCCGAGCGAGTTCTTGTTGAAATTGCCCTCGTCG
>JAENXK010000133.1 GCA_016649615.1 Thermoleophilia bacterium | reverse complement strand
CTCAGATTCATCCTGAAATCGTGCCCAGCGATTCGATCATCTCCGGGGAAAACCGGCCGCTCAGGATCGGCTCGGCCCAGCCGCTCAGGGTGACGTCGAGATCCGGGGTGATCTCGACCTGGAGCTCTCCCCCGTCCAGTTCCACGGTGATCGGGCTTTCGGAGCCACCCAGAAAGGCGGCCACCGCAGCCCCCGTCGCACCGGTACCCGACGAGAGCGTTTCGCCGACGCCGCGCTCGAAGATCCTGGCCCTGACCCGGGAGCCGGAGGCTCTGAAGAAAGATACGTTCGTCCGGTTGGGAAACATCTCGCTGTTCTCGATCTCCGGCCCGATAAGGCCCAGGTCGAGGTCTTCCAGCCCGGACCCGACCTCGATCGCACACTGCGGGTTGCCGATCGAAACGTGGCGGAACGCCCATTCCTGGCCGGCCGAGCTGACCGTTCCCCGCCCGTCACTGTCGCTACCCGGGAAGTCCGCCGACTCGGTCGTTGCCCGCCCGAGCTCGACCGAACAGGTCCGCTCCGAGGTTATGGTCGGCGTGACCGGGCCAGACTCGGTCAGGATCGTGAACGAGTCCAGGTCGGTCCAGCCGTGCCGCCTGAGGTAGAGGATTGCCTCCCTGGCTCCGTTGCCGGAGAGCTCGGCCTCGGACCCATCCGGGTTGAATATGCGCAGGCCGGCTACGTATTCCGGGTCCCGGGACTCCGAGATCAGGAGAATCCCGTCGGAGCCGACCCCGAAGTGGGGATCGCAGATCCGCTGAACCTTCGGCGGGTCCAGATCCCAGGGTAAGTCCGCCTGCTCCAGGATCACGTAGTCGTTCCCGAGGGCTTGCCATTTCTCGAACTTCATCCGGACTCGCAAGCTACCCAGTCATCCGGATCCGATGCAGTCTGCTCGTGCCTGCCATCGACGAAGCCGATCACGGCCCCGGCCAGCTCATGGTCGGACCGACCGCGCCGCTCGAACACCTCGACCCGGTCCATGCGGCGCATCCAGGTCATCTGCCGCCTGCCGAACCGCCGGTGGAGCGAGACCACCCGATCGAGATCGCCCTCGATGAACTCCTGAAACCCGATTGCCGCCCGGGCGGTCCGCGATGCCCCGGCGGCCAGGGCTGCCGCGGCCTCTTCACCGGCCCCCGCCCGGGCCATCGCATCGACCCGCTTCCTGATCCGTTCGGTCAGAAGCTCGTCAGTCTCAGTCAGGCCGGCCAGAGCGGCCGGCCACCTCAGCCTTGCGGTCCAGAGTTCTCCGCCGCCCAGATGGTCCGGGGCCGGCTCCCGCCCGTCGCGGAGGATCTCGGTCGCCCGGGCGACCCGCTGGCGGTCGTTCGGGTGAATCGACTCCCTGAGCCGGGCCGGCAGCTCATGGTGCAGGGCGCCTGAACCCCGCCGCTCGATCTCGGCCTCGACTTCAGCGCGAACCGCGTCTGGAACCGCCGGTCGCAGGTCGATCTCCGCCAGGGCCGCCCTGAGGTAGAGCCCCGTCCCTCCGACCAGGATCGGTCGCCGGCCGCTTTCGAGCGCCCGGTCGATCTCGGCCTGGGCCCGTTCCGCGTAGCGACCGGCGCTGAACTCCTCCGTGACCGGAACGATTCCGAGCAGGCGGTGTTCGAGTTCGGCCTGCTCTTCCGGGGTGGCCGACCCGCTCAGCGTCTCCAGGCCGCGATAGACCTGAATCGCGTCACAGTTGATCGCCACCGGCCGCTCCCCACGTTCTCTCAGACGCCTGGCCACCTCGATCGCGACCCCGGTCTTGCCGGTGCCGGTCGGGCCGAACAGGGCGATCACCGCCGGTGCGGCCTTCACACCCCGATCCCGCTGAGTAGTCGTTCGCTGCCGGAAAGGGACTGCGAGGTCGCCGTTTCGATCTCGACTTCGACCAGTTGGCCGGGCTCTGCCGTTCCATCGAAATTCACCGCCTTGTTGTGGCGGCTTCTTCCCCGGATCCGAGACGGATCGCTGCGGCTGGGGCCCTCGACCAGGACCTCGATCGATCTGCCGATGAAGCGCTGAGCGCGCTGCTTCGCCCGCTCCTGAACCAGTTCGACCAGGGCCGCCATTCTCTCTTTCCTGACCGGATGAGGGACCTGATCATCCATCTCGGCCGCAAGAGTTCCCCGCCGGGGCGAGTAGCCGAAAGTGAAGGCGCCGTCGTAGCCGACCTGATCGACGACCTCCAGGGTCTGGTTGAAGTCTTCGTCGGTCTCGCCGGGAAAGCCGACGATGATGTCGGTGGTCAACCCGCAGTCGGGTATGCGCCCCCGGATCATCGCCACCCGGTCGAGGTACCGCTCGCGGTTGTAGGTCCGCCGCATCTTCTTGAGAATCGGGCTGGACCCCGACTGCAGCGGCAGGTGGATGTGCTCACAGAGCGCCGGCAACTCGACGTGAGCATCGATCACGTCTTCGCGCATGTCTTTGGGATGTGGACTCGTGTAACGAATCCGCTCAATGCCTTCTAACCCATCCACCCGGCGCAGGAGGTCCGAGAACCGGATCCTGGTATCGGCAGGCAGATCCCTGCCGTAGCTGTTGACGTTCTGGCCGAGAAGGGTCACCTCCCGGACCCCGTCGGCGGCAAGTCTTTCGACCTCCTCGATCAGTGCCAGAGGGTCCCGGCTCTGCTCCCGGCCCCTGGTCGAAGGCACGATGCAATAGGAACAGACGCAGTTGCATCCCTGGGAGATCTGCAGCCACCCCTGAAACGGACGGGCCCGGTGGGCAGGGAGGTCCCCGGCGAACTCCTCGAATTCAAAGTAGCCCTGAGCGGTCAGGGAGTCGGAGTTCAGGAACTCGGCCAGACGGTGTATCTGACCGGGCCCGAACGCGACGTCGACGAACGGGAACCGCCGGAATACATCTTCTTTCACCGACTGTGCCCAACAGCCGCCGACCCCGACGACCCGGGCCGGGTCTTCGCTCTTGAGGCGTTTGGCTTCGCCCAGATAGGAAATGAACCGGTTGTCGGCGTTTTCCCGGATCGAGCAAGTGTTGAACAGAATCAGGTCTGCCTGGTCACGTTGATCGGCCTCCTCGTAGCCGAGCGAGGTCAGCATGCCCTTCATCCGTTCGGAATCGTGCTCGTTCATCTGACACCCGAACGTGGTCACATGGAAGCGCTTCATCATGTTCGAGCCTACCGGGACGGGCCCGGTCTCCGGTTCAGTACCGCGCCGGGATCTTCAGCGGAGTGGCCGAAGCCTCTTCGCCCGTAGCAGGCGAAGCCTCCTCGCCGGGAATGTCTGTCTCACCATGCTCGCGTTCCTCCTGCTCCTGGACCGAGAGCTTGACCGCGAAAGTAGTCGTCCCGATAACCAGGGCGACAGCGAAAACGAGCATGCCGATCAGGGCGCCTCTGCTCGGGAAGCTCTTGACCCGGAGGCCTACAAAGCTGACCACGACCGCGGTCACAGCGAGGACGATGCCGAAAATCAGGAAGACAGTCTTGATCTCCATGTGGCTGGCATCCTACCTGCTCCGGCGGCAGATCTGCCTGAAGGCCGGAGCGCCGGTCAGTGGGCTATCCCGGTCGACCTCAGTTCCCGGATGACCGTGATCTTGATCTGGCCCGGATACTCCATCTCCCGCTCGATCGCGGCGGCTATTTCGTGTGAGATCACGGCCACGGCCCGGTCGTCCACCCGTCCGGGGTCGACCATGACCCGGATTTCCCGGCCGGCCTGCATCGCGTAGACCTTGTGGACGCCCTGCTGGCGCATCGCGATCTCCTCAAGTTCGGTCAAGCGGGTCACGTACTGCTCCAGGGAATCTCCCCTCGCCCCCGGGCGAGCCCCCGAGATCGCATCTGCCGCCTGGACGATCACCGCCTCCACGGTGACCGGTTCGATCTCGTTGTGGTGGGCTTCGATCGCGTGGGTGATCGCATCGATTTCCTCATAGCGGCGCGCCAGACGTGCCCCGACCGCGGCGTGCGTGCCTTCGACCTCATGGCTGACCGCCTTGCCGATGTCGTGCAGCAGCGCGGCCCTTCGCGCCACCTCGACCGAAGCCCCGATCTCGGCCGCCATCATCGCCGCAAGATGCGAACACTCGACCAGGTGCGCCAGCACATTCTGGCTGTAGCTCGTGCGGAAACGGAGCCGGCCGAGCAAACGGACCAGTTCCGGATGGACACCGGTCACCCGGGCCTCGAGCAGCGCCGACTCGGCAGCTTCGATCATCAGGTCGTCGATCTCCTCGACCGCCTTTTCATAGGCGGCCTCGCACGAAGCGGGGTGTATCCGGCCGTCGGCGATCAGCCGCTCCAGGGTGATCCTCGCAACCTCACGCCGGACGCCGTCGAAGCTCGAAAGCACCACCGTCTCAGGCGTGTCATCGATGATGATGTCGACCCCGGTCAGCGCCTCCAGAGCCCGGATATTGCGTCCCTCCTTGCCGATGATCCGGCCCTTCATGTCCTCGCTCGGCAGCTCGATTGAAGTGGTGTTGCCGTCGATCGACTGAGACGAAGCCAGGCGCTGCATCGCCACGGCGAGGATCCCGCGGACCTTTCGCTCGGCTTCGAGCCGGGTTTCCTCTTCGACCCGCTTGATGGTCAGCCCGCCCTGCTGCCGGGCCTCGGCTTCGACCTCGTCAAGCAGGCTCTGCCGGGCCTGTGCCCGAGAAAGCCCGGAGACCCGTTCCAGCTCTTCGAGCCGGCGCTCACGGGCAGCCTCGAGCTCGGCCTCGGTCCGATCCAGCTCCGCTTCCCGCTGTTCGAGCATCGAGGTGCGGCGGTCCGCCTCCCGGGTCCGAGTACGGGCCGACTCCAGCTCGCGCAGGGCCCTTTCCTCGAT
>JAENXK010000175.1 GCA_016649615.1 Thermoleophilia bacterium | reverse complement strand
GGTAGGTCCGCAATCGGCCGGCAGGCTCGCGGTCAGCCGGTGAGCGGCACCTTCTTGCCGGGGTTCAGCAGCAACTTGGGGTCGAACGCCTTCTTGACCTCGGCCTGAAGGCGAACCGCGTTTCGGTCGAGCGCGTCGGTTACCCGGTCGAGCTTGAGGCTGCCGATGCCGTGCTCGCCGCTGATCGAGCCGCCCAGCTCGATCGCCATCGAAAAAAGCTGACCGGCGGCGGCCCGGCCCCGCTCCATCTGTTCAGGGTCGTCCAGGTCAACCAGGAAGGTCGAGTGAAGATTGCCGTCGCCGGCGTGACCCCAGGAGCAGGCCTCGAGCCCGTTCCGCTCACCGATCGCCAGGGTCCCGGCGACCGCTTCGCCGAAGCGTTCCAGCGGCACCACCACGTCTTCGGAGATCTTGCCCCCGCGCTTGGCGGCCACCGCCGGCGAGACCCGGTCCCGCCAGTCCCAGAGCGATCCGATCTCGGACCGGCCGGCAAGGCTGAGCACCTGGCTCGACCCTCCCTGTGAAAACACCTCTTCCAGCTCGGCGGCGACCCGGGAAACCTCGTCCGGGTGGCCGTCGGCCTCGGCGATCACCGCGAAACCGGGCCGCTCGGGACGGTCGAACGGAAATGAACCGAGGCTGGCTTCGAGCGCGCCGTGGTCGAGGAATTCGAGGGTGGACGACTGGATGCCGGTGCCCATGACCGAAATGATCGCCTCACAGCCCTCGGCCGCGCCCTCGAAGAAAGCGACGACCCCCGCCCGGGCCTCGGGCGCCGGTACCAGCCTGAGCCAGGCGGCGGTGACGATTCCGAGCGTGCCTTCGGAGCCGATCAGCAGGTCGAGCAGGTCGAGCCCGGAGACGTCCTTGCGAACCGGGCCGCCGAGCTTGAGGATCTCGCCCGGGGCGATCACCGCCTCGAGCCCGGTCACCCAGGCCTTGGTCACCCCATACTTGAAAGTGTGGGGGCCGCCTGCGTTGGTGGCGATGTTTCCGCCGAGGGTCGACTGCTCGCCGGCCCCGGGGTCGGGCGGGAAGAACAGGCCGTTTTCGAGCGCGATCCGGTGGATCGTGGCGGTCCGGACCCCGGCCTCGGCCTCCATCCTCCACAGCCCGGGATCCATCGAGCGCACCCTGTCCAGGCGTTCGGTCGAGAGCACGACCCCGCCATGCGGTACCGCCCCGGCGGCCAAGCCGGTCCCTCCGCCACGGGTCACCACCGGCACGTCGTGCCGGTAACACCAGCCGAGCACCGCGGCGACTTCTTCGGTGCTCGCCGGCAGGGCGAGCAGCTCAGCCTCGCCTTCGATCCCCTGGTTGGCGGTGCCGTCGCTGAGCGCCTCACGCAGGTCCGGACCCCCGGTCACGACCTGTTCCGGGCTGAGCAGGGAGGCCAGTTCGCGACCGAGCGCGCCTTCCGCCGACCGCGCATTCTGCCCGACCGGCGCAGCTCCGTCTGACCCATTTTCCCGCGGTGAAGCCAAAAGCCCTCTCTATCCGCCCTCGCTGATTGCGTGTAACATGTTACCTATCAAGTCGAGGGCTGCGCATCATTGGGGCCCGAGTTGCGAGAGATGCCATTTCAACCTTTGAGGAGAGGTTCGTGGACAACCTGAATCAGCCCGCCGACCGCGATGCCCGTGAAACCCGCCAGACCGGGGCCGGTGCGTCATGTCACTGACCGGCGGCGAGGTGATCGCGGAGTACCTGATCAGCGAGGAGGTGCCATACGTCTTCGGCATTCCCGGCCATGGCGACATGGCCCTGTTCGACGCGTTCAAGGACCGCCAGGATCGCATCGAGATCATCGGCCCCCGCCACGAGCAGGCCACCGCCCACATGGCCGACGCCTACTACCGGGCCTCGGGCAGGCCGCTGGCGACCCTGACCTCGATCGGTCCCGGCTCGCTCAACGTGGCGACCGGCCTGGCGACCGCGTTCGTCGATTCGATTCCGCTGATCTCGTTCACCGGCGGCCCGCAGACCTACATGCTCGGCCGCGGCGTACTGCAGGAACTCGAACGCCGGCAGGACAACGTCTTCCCCGACATCCTGCGCCCGATCACCAAGCGCAACTGGGACGTGCAGCATGTCGATCTGATGGTCGACGTCCTGCCGCGGGCCTTCAACACGATGCTCTCCGGCCGTCCGGGCCCGGTCCACGTCGAGGTCCCGATGGATGTCCAGGCCGAGACCACCGACCTGCCTCTGCCCGACCCGGCAGCCCGACGGGCCACCTCGGGCGCGGTCCGGCCCGACCCCGACGCGGTAGACCAGGCCGCAGCCAAGCTGCTCGGGGCCAAGCGCCCGGTGATCCTCGCCGGCGGAGGCTGTCTCGAGGCCGAAGCCGCGGCCGAGGTCAGGGCGGTCGCCGAATACCTCGACGCGGCCGTGGTCGTGACCATGATGGGCAGGGGCGTATTCCCCGAAGACCACCCGCTCGCCGCCGAGCACACCGGCTCCAACGGGACCGCGGTCGGCAACCACATGACCCGCGAGGCCGACGTCATCCTCGCGGTCGGTACCCGCTTCGCCGAGCAGACCTCGTCCTCTTACATGGACGGCATGTCGTTCTCGGTGCCGCCGACCGAGATCGTGCATTTCGACATCGACCCGACCGAGATCGGCAAGAACTACCCGACCGCGGTCGGAGTGGTGAGCGACGCGAAGGCCGGCCTGAGCGACCTGCTGGCCGCGCTCGAGGACCGCAACGGGCCCACCCCGTTCAGCCGGCCCGAATACCGGGCCGAGATCGAAAAGCTGCGCGGGGAATGGCACCAGATGCTGACCGGCCGCTGGACCGACCGGCTTTCGCTCAGCCGGGTGCTCCACACCGCCCGCGATGTGCTTCCGCGCGAGGCAATCGCGATCGCCTCGGCCGGCCACCCCCAGATCCAGGCTTTCCAGGAGTTCCTCTCCTACGAGCCGCGGACCTGGCTCTCCCCGGGCGGCTACTCGACCATGGGCTACACCATGCCGGCTGCGATCGGGGCCAAGCTGGCCCGGCCGGATGTGCCGGTGGTCGGCTTCGCCGGCGACGGCGACCTGCAGCAGACGATCCAGGAGCTGGCGGTAGCGGCCGAGACCGGCGCCGCGGTGATCATCGCCTGCCTCAACAACACCGGCTGGATCTCGATCCGTGACTTCCAGCGCGGCATGTTCGGTGAGGACCGCGCCTTCGAGACCGAGTTCCGCTCGCGCAAGGGCGACCAGCTGATGCCTGTCGATTTCTGCGCGATCGCAAAGGCCTTCAACTGCGGCGCCGAGAAGGTGACCGAGCCGGGTCAGGTCGCCGGCGCGTTCGAGCGGGCGATCGCCTCCGAAGGCCCCTGCCTGATCGAGTTCGAGCTGTCCAGCGCCCCGGCCGACAGCGAAGGCCTGAACATCGGCCACTGGGACCTGCCGAAACCGGCCTACCTGCCCTGAGCAAAGGAGAAAGATGAATCACGACAGCCCCGAACGCGACCCCGGTGGTCCCGGCCAGACGCTGCG
>JAENXK010000061.1 GCA_016649615.1 Thermoleophilia bacterium | reverse complement strand
TGGCGTTGCGCAACCTCGGCTACAGCGAGGCCGAGATCGCGCAGATCGAGGCTCACATCAACGAGAACAATACGATCGTCGGCGCCCCGGGCCTGAAGCAGGAGCACCTGCCGGTCTTCGACGTCGCGGTCGGAGAGCGGGCGATCTCCCACACCGGCCACATCGACATGATGGCGGCCACCCAGCCCTTCCTCTCCGGGGCGATCTCGAAGACGGTCAACATGCCCGACACGGCATCGATCGAGGACATCGCCGACGCCTACACCCGCGGCTGGGAAGGTGGGCTCAAGGCCCTGGCGATCTACCGCGACGGCTCGAAGACGGCCCAGGCCCTGCGCACCGATGCCCAGAAGGAAAAGGACGCCGGAGAGGATGCCGACAGCGAGACCGCAGCCGGTCCGGTCCGTCACCGAATGCCGAAGACCCGTCAGTCGGTGACCCACAAGTTCTCCGTCGGCGGCCACGAGGGATACATCACCGCGGGCAAGTACTCCGACGATTCGGTCGGCGAGATCTTCCTGACCGACATCGGCAAAGAGGGCTCGACGATGCGGGGGATGATGAACGCCTTCGCCACCGCGATCTCGCTCGGGCTGCAGTACGGCGTGCCACTCGAGGTCTTCGTCAACAAGTTCAGCTACATGCGTTTCGACCCGGAAGGGATCACCGGAAACCCCGAGATCCCGTTCGCCAAGTCGATGCCCGACTACATCATGCGCTGGCTGGCCTCGCAGTTCATCGACGACACCGACTTCCTCGAGGAGCAGGGCATCCTCACTCAGGATGTGCGCAGCCGCAAGGAGGCCGAGAACGTCCAGCTCAGCCTGGGCGGCGATTCGGGCAACGGCGGCAACGGCCACGAGACCTCCGAAGCGGCCGCGAGCCAGGACGGTGGCGCGGTACCGGCAGCATCGGCGCTGACCGATGACGTCCCGGTGATCCCGGCCAAGATCCAGGTGTCCGGCGGAACCGCGGATCTCGGCCCGGCCTGTGACCAGTGTGGAGGCATGATGCAGCGGACCGGCTCCTGCTACACCTGCTCAAGCTGCGGAAACAACACCGGCTGCGGCTGAGCCGCCGGATACTCAAGCCGGGCGGTGTGACCGTTCTCACGGTCTGGACTTGACAAATGAAGTGAGTGAGTGCATACTCACACCTTGATGGTTCCTCCCGCAGCAACATCCACACCGACAAAGCCGTCCCGGACCCTCTCCACCGCGGAGGAGCGCCGCGAGGCGATCCTGACCGCGGCGATGCCGGTATTCGCCGAAAAGGGCTACCACGCCGCGCCGACCACCGAGATCGCCAAAGGCGCCGGAATCTCGCAGGCTTATCTGTTCCGGCTGTTCCCGACCAAGGAAGAGCTGTTCGTCGCGGTGATCGAGCGTTCGAGAGAACGCATGATTGAGACCTTCACCGAAGCCGCCGACCGGGCCGACGCCGAGGGCCTGGACCCGACCGAGCAGATGGGCATCGCCTACGGTGACCTGGTCGGCAGCGACCGTGACGTACTGCTGGTCCAGCTTCATGCCCAGGCGATGTCCGGGTTCATGCCGGCGGCCAGGAAGGCGATGCGCGACTGCTTCGCCGCCCTGTACGCACTGGCCGCAGAACGCACCGGAGGCTCCCCCGAGGAGCTGAAGCTGTGGTTTGCCGGCGGCATGCTGATCAACGTCATGACCGCGATCAACGCCGAGCAGGTTGACCAGCCCTGGGCCCGGGCCCTGACCGATTTCGACGGGGACTGCTTCAACGGGTAGCCGGCCGTCCGACTGACCGACCATGGCGGCCGCGGGCCGCTCTTTTCAGGAATCAGGAGTGAGTAAGCAATCACACACAACATCAGAACCACCGACACCGCATCGAAAGGAGGTCTGAATGCCGGCCAGCGACAGCAACAAAGCGATCTGGACCCTGATCATCACCGGCGCCGCGCTTTTCATGACCGCACTCGACAACCTGATCGTCGGGGTGGCCCTGCCCTCGATCCGGGCCGATCTCGGCGGAACCATCGAAACCCTCCAGTGGACCGTAAACGCTTACACCCTGACCTTCGCCGTCCTGCTGATCACCGGCGCCGCCCTCGGCGACCGGTTCGGACGCCGCCGCATGTTCGTGATCGGCGTCGGCATATTCACTGTGGCCAGCGCCGCCGCCGCACTGGCCCCCGACCTCAACTCCCTGATAGCCGCCAGAGCGGTACAGGGTGCGGGGGCCGCGATCGTCACTCCACTCACCCTGACCCTCGTCTCGGGAGCGTTCCCTCCGGAAAAGCGCGGAGCCGCGCTCGGTATCTGGGGAGGGATCAGTGGTCTCGGGGTCGCCCTCGGGCCGCTGCTCGGCGGCGCCGTGGTCGAAGGCATCTCCTGGCAGTGGATCTTCTGGATCAACGTGCCGGTCGGACTGGTCCTGGTGCCGCTGGCCATGCGCCACCTGAGCGAGTCGACCGGCCCCGACCAGGCGCTCGACCTGCCCGGACTCGGGCTGGTCGGGATCGGGCTCTTCGGGATCACCTTCGGGATCATCCGCGGCGAGTCGCTGGGATGGACCAGCCTCACGGTCATGGCCTCGATCGGGATCGGGCTGCTGGCCCTGGCCGCCTTCGTCGCCTGGGAGCTCAGGGCGAGGGAGCCGATGCTGCCGATGCGATTCTTCGACTCGAGGGCCTTCAGCGCGACCAACGGCCTCTCGTTCGCCATGTTTTTCGGCACCTTCGGAGCGATCTTCCTGCTCAGCCAGTTCTTCCAGACCGCTCAGGGACTGGGTCCGCTGGAGGCCGGTCTGAGGACCCTGCCATGGACCGCGATGCCGATGATCGTGGCGCCGATCGCCGGGCTCCTGAGCGACCGGATCGGAACCCGCCCGCTGATGTTCACCGGCCTGACCCTTCAGGCGGCCGGCCTCGGCTGGATCGCCCTCATCACCAGCCCCGAAATCGCTTTCGGGCAGCTGGTCGTGCCGTTCATGATGGCCGGGTCGGGCATGGCCCTGGTCTTCCCCACCGCCGCGGCGACAGTGCTCTCCGCGGTCCGGGAGCGGGAAGAGGGCAAGGCCTCGGGAACGACCAACGCGATCCGCGAAATCGGCGGGGTGATGGGCGTGGCGGTGCTCTCCTCCGTGTTCGCCGCCAACGGTGGCTTCGAAAGCCCACAGGCGTTCAACGACGGGGTTGTCGCGGCCCTGCCGATCGCGGTGGCCGTGCTGGCGATCGGCGCGGTCCTGGCTCTGCTGGTTCCCCGCAGGACTCCTGCCGTGGAGCAGGCCGAGACCGACGAAGCCAGACCGCGAACCGGCGAACTGCGGCCGGCCGCCGAGACCGCCTGAGACTGCCCCGGGGTCGGCCGCGCCCGCCGGCCGCGCCCGCGGCTTACTTCCTGGCCAGCTTGATCTTTTGGTAACGGTCTTGTTCGGACAGTCGCCGCCGGGTTTGTAGACCAGCTTGACCTTGAGCTTGACCTTGCCCTTCACCTTCAGTCGGTAGGCTGGTCCGGGTGTGTCCGTCCTTGGCCAAAGCCCCCCGCTGGTGCGTGAAGTGAAAAAGAAGCTGGCCCTCGGCATCGCCGGCGCCTCCGCCCTGATGGTCGCCGGCTGGCAGCTGGTACAGAGCCGGTCGGAGTCTGCTCATCCCGGCACCGATTCCGATCCGGCCGGACCGACGACCGACGACCAGACCTCGCCGAAGCAGCCTTCATCCGGCCCGGCGGACCCGGATTCGAAGGGGAGTCCGGTGTCGTCCGAACCAGAGTCTGGTTCTGCCGAACCGGAACCGACTCCGGGCCAGAGCCCGGATGTGCCCGAAGGAGCCACCAGGGCCGAGCTGTACGAGATCGCCCAGGAGATGGGGATCAAGGGCCGCTCGAACATGAGCAAGACTGAACTGCTTCAGGCGATCAAGCACTCGGCCTGAATGGCCGTTCCGGTGCCCGGCCCGTCCGCGCACCGACAGGGACGCGAACCGCTCAGCCGTCGTCCTGGCCGAAGGCCCAGCGGATTTCGGAGACCTTGAGGCCGGAGGCAAGACAGGCGAGCAGCTTCATCCGGGCTGCCTGAGGTGAAAGGAAGCCGGCAGGGATCACTTCGGTCTCGCGCAGGTCGCGCTCCGAAGCCCGGTAGCCGTAGGTCGCGTTGAGGATGACCCCGCGTTCAGGCCGCGAGTAGACGACCACCGGAATCCGCTCGGCTGCCCCGGCCCAGAGCTCGAGAATGGCGGGCGACACATGTCCGGCGCCGAGTGTGCCGATCACTACTCCATCGGGATCGGTCTCTAGAGCGGCGCGCGCCAGGGTGCCGTCGTCGCCGGCACTGGTGGGGACCAGCAGCACCCTTCCCTCCAGGTGGGGCGGATCGAGCGCCGGGTTGCGGGGGATCTTCGACCAGATGGTCGGGTGGCCTTCGGTGACCCGGCCCAGCGGGCCGGTCTGGGGCGAGGAGAAGGCGACCAGCGAGGTGGTGTCGGTCTTGCGTGCCCCGCGGGCGTGATGGATCTCGCCACCGAAGCAGACCAGTACGCCCATGCCCGGCGCGGCGTCACTGGCAGCGACGCTGATCGCGTCGACCAGGTTGGCCGGGCCGTCAGCTCCCGGGCTGGACGCAGGCCGGATCGCCCCGGTGAAGACGATCGGCGCCTCGGCGTCGTGTAGCACGTCGCAGAGCATCGCTGTCTCTTCGAGGGTGTCTGTGCCGTGGGTCACGACCACGCCGATCCCGCGCCGGGCGGTATCGCGGGCCCGCCGGCAGATTTCGAGCTGGTCGGAAAGGGTCAGGTGGGCGCTCGGGACGTTGATCAGCGTTTCTGCCTCGAGGCCATCGATCTCGACGCTTGCCGGGATCGTCCGCAGCAGGGCATCGGCGTCGAGCTCAGGCGAAGCACCGGCCTCGCCGGTCATCGAAATCGTGCCGCCGGCCACCAGAACGGTCACCGGGCGGGATCTGGTCGCGCCGCGCGCGTCGGGATGCATTGGGCCACTCTATCCATGGCTGCTCTAGCCTTGACCCGATGCCCCTCGCCGAAAACTACGACGGTCTTCTGATCGACCTCGACGGGGTCGTCTGGCGCAATCACCAGTTCCTCCCGGGCGCCGCTGAAACCCTGAAGGACCTGCTGGCCGGCGGGATGCCGCTCGCCTTCGTCACCAACAATCCGAGGCTCTCGCCGGCCGAGCAGGCCGGGATCCTGAGGAAAGGCGGCATCGCGATCGACGATGGCCGGGTCGTCACCGCCGGCTCGACCCTGTTCGATTTCGCGCTGAGCAGGTTCGGACCGAAGCCGCGGGCCCTGGTGGTCGGCACCGACTCATTTCACGCCCAGGTGGCGGCCGCGGGGATCGAAGACCTGACCGGCAGCGAGCCGGGTTCTCGACCGGAACCCGAGATCGTCCTTGTCTCCGGCCACGAGCGGTTCGACTATGTCGAGATGAGGGCGGCCTCGATGGCGGCCAGAGACGGCGCTTTCCTGGCCGCAACCGGCCGCGACCCGATCATGCCGATGCACGACGGGCTCTGGCCGGGGACCGGGGCCATCCTGGCGTCGATCGAAACCGCCTCCGGCCAGACCGCGGTCACCACCGGCAAGCCGGAACCGGCGATCTTCGAGGCCGGACTCAGGGCGATCGGCTCACCCGGGCGGGTGGCGATGCTCGGAGACCAGATCAGGACCGACATCGCCGGGGCGCAGGCGGCCGGCCTCGACGGGATCCTGGTCCAGTCGACCGGGACCGCCTCCCAGACCTCGGACCCGTCGGTGACCCCCGACCACCGGATCGAGGATCTGGCCGGGCTGATGCGGGCCGGCTGAGCCCGGCCGGGACTATTCCCCGATCCGGGCCGGTCGGCCGGCTTCAAGGCCGGCCACGGTCTGGATCACGATCACTCCGATGACCATGATCAGGACGGGCGTCCAGCTCCCGCTCGAATCGTGGATGACGCCGGCCAGGACCGGCCCGGCAGCAGCGATCAGGTAGGCGAAAGACTGCCCGAATCCGGAAAGCTCTGCCGCGATCGAGTGGGTAGCGGTGCGGCTGACGAAGAAGGAGAGTCCGAGCGTGAAGCCGGCCGCCTGCCCGATCGAGATCATGATCGCCCAGAAGATCGCTCCACCGGAGCCGAAGACGGCCAGGCCCGCCAGGCCGAAGATCGCCACGGTGCCGCCGGCCAGCACCGGGTAACGGTCGTTGTTGATCCGGTCGCCGGCGAAAGTGAGTGCGATCACGGGTAGCAGTCCGAAGATCTGCGAGATCGCGAAGATCAATCCGGCCTGGACCTGACCGATCCCGGATTCGATCAGGATCTCGGTCAGCCAGAACAGCATCACGTAGATCGCGAGGGCCTGGGCCGCCATGAACACCATTACCGCCATGGCCAGCTTCGAACGCAGCAGTACCCGCAGGCCGAGGGTCTCCGGGACCTCGGGCCGGGAAGGAGGGCGGCGACTTCGGATAACCGTCCAGACGACGCCGGCGGCGAGCGCCGGAATCGTCCAGACCGCCAGCGATCCCTGCCAGCCCAGGCCTGCCCTGGAAAGCGGGATCGCCAGACCGGCGGCGACCGTAGCCGTCCCGACCAGCACGATTACGTAGATCCCGGACTTCCGTTTGACGGAAGTCGGGTAGGTCCGCCTCACCATCGCCGGCATCAGCACGTTGCTGAAGGCGATCGCGACTCCGAGAACCGCAGTTCCCAGAAAGACCACGGCGACGCTGGGTACGATCCGCACCAGAATCCCGGCGGCCAGCACGAACATCGTGGCCATCAGGACTTCTTCGAGACCGAACCGATGGCTGATTCGGGGAGCCAGGGCCGAGAAAAGTCCGAAGCAGAGCACCGGCAGCGATCCGAGCATCCCGGCGGCGGCCGAGGTCAGTCCGAGATCGTCCTGAATCTCACCGATCAGGGGGCCGGTTGCGGCCATCACCGGTCGCAGGTTGGCCGCGACCAGCAGGATTCCGACCAGGAGAAGCGCATCCCCCGGCCGGCGCTGAATCCGGGCTGCTACCGCCTCAGCTGCCGCCGCCACGGCAGGGTCGCCAGGGCCTGGCGTAGAGGTCGTACTGCTTGCCGATCGCACTGAATCCCATGCGCTCGGCCTTTGAGCAGAACCTGCCCGGGCCGATTTCATATTCGACCTCGAAGACCGGCTTGCCGGACCGGATGAACGGCCTGTACTGACCGCATTCGTTGTACTGGAAGCACTGCTCGACCACCGCGAAATCGAAGTTGCCGACCAGCTTTTTCGCCTGGCGGCCGTCGTTCTTCAGCGCCGCCGCGAGGCCGCGCCGGTGGGCCTGGCGGGCGATCCAGCGGTTGAAACGGATCTGGTGTTTCGCCCTGATCGGAAATCCGGTCCGGTTTTCGAAACCGGCGATGTTGTCGGGCTCGAGGCCGTCGAAGCCCTTGCGGGCGCACATCTCGATCCGGTCCCTGAGCGGCCCGGCGAACTCCCGGAACCGGCGGATGTCCAGCCAGCGCTCGTTCGGGTAGCCCTCGTAGGTCTTGCCGATCACCGATCGGGGAAAGCGGCCGGCGTCGGAGCGGTATCGCTCCCAACTGCCGACATCGATGTAACAGATCACCTTCCGGCCGCCGGCCTGGAGCTCTCTGACCGTGCGGGCCGAAACGTCGAAGCCGTCGACCTCGTAGACCGGGGCCGGGATCGAAGTGTCGATCTTGCCCTGGAGCTGAAACTGCCAGGGCGCCGTGGTCGGCTCCGGTGACCACCTGGACTGGTCCGCCGAGGAGCTTTCCGGATCACCCGAACAGGCGATGAGAAGCAGGGCCGTCGCCGCCAGGGCAACAAGGACCAGAGATCGGGAGCGGGAAACCGGCAGCACGCGCACCGGACGAGGATAGTGCCTGCCCGGCAGGTTCAGCCCAGTTCGGAAAATCCCGGCGGCGCCTTCGAGATGCTGCCCGCCCCGGCCAGACGCTTCTTGTGGGTGCGAATCTCGGAAAGCATGCGCTCCAGCCTCGGCTCCTGCTCGGTGTCGAGATGCACCATCCCCCCGGCGACGGCCGGATGGACCGCGGCGATCGAGTCGTGCATCGCCTGGGCGACGGCCCGGTAAGTCGGGTGGCCCTCACGGCCCGAGCGCAGCTCGATCATCTGCATCGCCTCACGGGCGTTGAGATCGAGGATGTAGCGGATCCGGTAGCCGAGGCAGAGCGCGTACGGGGCGAGTTCGGGCCGGCCGGCGTCGCGCAGCCGTTCGTACTCGTCGCCGGAGATCTCCAGAGCCCGCTCGTACTCGTCGCTGACCCCCGCCTCCTGCAGCTCTGCCGGGACTCCCGCCCCCAGGTCGGGGCTCAGGGTCTGCCACTGGCAGGTCAGCATTCGATGGCGCTGAAGATCGCGGAAGGCGCCGTAGTCGGAGACGATCTCGAAGCGGTAGCTGACCGCCTCGAAGCCGCGCCCGGGGCGGTGCCTGCGATTCTTGCGTTCGCCGATCATCGCTCCCATCAGCTCCGCCCGCTGTTCAGTCGACAACTCGGCTATCCGGGCCCTGATGTCGGTCTCGGCGGCATCGGCCGCCTCGAACAGACAGGCCGCGAGCAGGTCGTCCTCGCTCCCGCGGATCTGGAGCAGATCGACAGTCGGCGAGCCGTCCCCCGGTTCGCGCCGGTCGAGTCCGAGCCGACCGACCCAGTTCTCGGTCACCTCTCTCCGGTTTTCCAGGAACGAGATCCACTCGCCGCCGCGGTCGGGCCGGTCCACCCGCGAGACGAAGCTCGGGATCACCTGCTTCAGCTCGTCGAGGATCATGCCGCCGAACTGTCGGGCCTCCGGCAGCGGGGAGGCCATCAGCCGGAACAGCAGCTGCTCGTACGCCTGGCCGGAGGCATAGATTCCGACGTGGCTCAGGGTGGCGGCCGGCAGCAGCCCGCGCAGCAGGTCCAGGGCCTTGGCCTTGATCGAGCGCCGCCAGGGTCCCTCCGGCTCACCCTCGCCGCGGGGCCAGCGTTCGGCCGCCCAGGCCTCGACCTTGACCAGCGACTCGGAGTAGATCGAGAAGATCGAGTCCATCGCCCGCCCGTACTCCGGGCCGAAGCCATCGTCGCCGAAGTACCGGTAACCGCCACCGGGAATCTCCTGGTCGTAGGCGATATAGCGGGTGGACTGCTCCAGGTAGGCCGCCAGCCGGCCCCGCTGGAGCACCTTGGTCAGGATGTTGGAGACCCACTCGCAGGCTACGTGGGCACCGCCGACCTGGGCGATCGAGTCATCTCCGTAGCCGACGAAGATACGCTCGTAGAGGTCGGCTGCCCGCTCGCCTTCGGCGCCGTCAAAGGGCCGGGGGCCGGCCGGCATCTCGGCGGCGAACTCGTCCAGGTAGAGCCTTCGGAGCGTGCCCGGATAGCGCGAGTAGCGGGCGAACAGCGCCCCCTTGACCGTCTCCGGCAGATTGGTCAGGGCAAAGACGGGCTTGTCCAGATTGGAAAAATGAGGCGCCAGCAGCTCCCGTTCGGCAGGGGTGAATGACTCGACTGGGTAGCGCACCGGTCGAACCTAACAGGCCCGCCCGACAGCAGTTACGACGGCTCCGGACGGGCTCTGCCTTCGTAGTCGTAGAGACCCCCACGGGGGCGGGTCAGGGAGCCGTAGAGCTCCGGACGCCTCGCCCGGAGCAGGCCCGGGAGCGAGTCGAACGGTTTCGGCTCCCGCATCGAGTCGTCGTTCTCGCGCAGCCAGCGGGCCCGCTCGAGATCGAGCGTCGCCAGACAGAGCCCCGGCCGGGTCGACTCGGCCAGCACGGCCTCCGGTCCTGCGATCAGCGCCGAACCTTCCTCCCCGTCGAAAAGCTGCTGGGTCAGTCCGACGAAAAATCCGTTCTCGATCGCCCGCGCCCGGGCGATCAGCTGCCAGTTCGGGGCAACCCGGTGAAAGGCCCCGCCGGCGGGAGCGAGCAGGAGTTCCGCGCCTTCGATTGCCAACGCGCGGGGGATTTCGGGAATCCAGAGCTCCGAGCAGATCGCTATTCCCACCGGAATGCCGTTCAGCTCGGCCATCCCCAACTCGTTTCCCGGCGCCATCGGTGCTCCCGAGAGAACCGGGTGGACGTCACCGGTAGCAGGATGACTGCGGACATAGCGGCTCCGCTCTTCTCCCCGTTTGTCGACCAGATAGGCCACGGTGCAGTGGAGCCCGTCATCGCCGGGCTCGACTCTGCTCCAGCAGACCGCACAGGACGCCGCCCGGGCCGCCTCGGCAATCGTCTGCGAAGCGTCGTAGTCGCCGGCGGCGGAAATCGGACCTGGATAGCTCTCGGGGAAGAGCAGCAGGTCGGCCCCCTCCCGTCCGGCCTCGGCGACCAGCTCCACGGCGTCATCGATCCGCGCCCTCTCGGGGGCCGAGCGATCGATCGCCGGCTGGGCCAGCGCGAGGCGAAGCGACGAAACCGGACCTTCTGCGGGCGGGTCTCCGCCTGGCCGGCTCACTCGGGTCCCGGCCCGGAAACGGTTACCTCGAGCGGTCCGGCCGTCCAGCCGGGTATGTCAGCGTCGGGGCAGGCGCTGATCGCACAGACGCAGTCGCGCAGCGCCTTCAGCTCAAGATGGTCGCCGGGACTCAGGCTGACCTCGGCCAGTCCGCGATAGGTGTCGTTTTCGACCGTGTGATTGATGAAGAAGGAGAGCATCCCGGTCAACTCACGCCGCTCTATCCCCAAGGCCTCGGAGATCAGATCACGACAGCCCGGTCTTCCGTCCTCATAGACCCCGGACCAGCAGCCCGGGTACATGATGTCGTTGCGGCCATCCCCGACCGCCGCCAGGACCTCGAGCACCGGCTCCCCGTCCCCGTCGTAGAGCTTTGACCCCGGGTCGGCCGAGAAGGCAAGCCAGGGCCTGCCGTGAAGCTCCCATCCGATCGCGTTTCGGGTGACCGCCTGGTCGAACCCGACAAAGCTGAAATCGCCGCCCTGCCCGCCATCGGGAGTGGAGATCCTGATTACCTCTCCCCGCCCGAGTTCGAACCTGTGGGCGCTGGCGTGTCGGATCAGGACCGGAGTCGACGAGGAACTCATCACCAGCCAAGATATCGCGCCGCCGGCCGCCGGCAGTGGTCATCCGTTGCCGGGTGGACCGGCCATCAGCTCGACCAGATGACCGCCGGGCGAGTTCACCTTCGCCCGGGCGGTACCCCAGTACTCGCTCCTCCTGGATACCTCGAGCCCGCCGGCCTCGAGTCGGCTGATTGCCGCCTCGAGGTCCGGGACCTCTACCGCGGGGTGTCCAAGTGACGGGACGACCGGTTCAGCTGTGGGCAGAAGGTGGACCTGGGTCCCTTCCCGCTCAAGCCAGACCGGATC
>JAENXK010000171.1 GCA_016649615.1 Thermoleophilia bacterium | reverse complement strand
TGTTCTCGACCCGGATCCGGCTGTATCGATCGATCACCTTCGCCAGGGAGCGGCGTCCCGCGAGCCGGGCCCGCTCGCAGGCGAGGCCGTACATGACCGGGACCATCTCGGTGTTCGAGTCGCCGACCTTGGCGAAGACCCGGGCCCGCAGTCCCAGTTTGCGACCTCTGCTGACGTCGCGCAGAAAGCGCGACTCGACCCGGCCGCCGAGGTCCGGGACGACCGGCGCATCGAGCCAGGTCGGCTTGGAATCGGCCGCGCCTGCGGGCTGGGCCAGACCGAGCGCCATGAGCAGGGCCAGAATCCCGACCGCACCGGCTGCCGCTCTCCTGATTTTCCCTTTTTCCTGGTCGTCCATGATTCGTTTCCCGATTTCCTGCCTGCTACTCCCGGTCCAGATCGCCGGAACTGCGGGCGATTCGGGCCGGCCTCTGGACACAATCATATGACTCAGAGGACTGCGCGGTTCTGGCCGACTCGTTTCGGCGATCCAGCGGGAGGGAGGGAGTGACGGTTCTCCAATACGATCCCCGGCCTATGACTACCTGCGTGGTAACCGGCGGCGCCGGATTCGTCGGGTCGCATCTCTGCGACGCCCTTCTCGAGAAGGGCTGCCGGGTGATCTGCATCGACAACCTCGACACCGGCTCACTCCACAACATCGAACACATCCGAAGCGGTGAGTTCGAGTTCATGAACCTCGACATCACCGAGGAAGTCCGGGTCGAGGGTCCGGTCGACTTCGTCTATCACCTTGCCTCGCCGGCCAGCCCGATCGACTACGCCCGCCTGCCACTTCACACGCTCAAGGTCGGCGCCCAGGGCACCTGGCACATGCTCGGGGTGGCCAAGTTCAAGCGGGCCCGCTTTCTGCTGGCCTCGACCTCCGAGGTTTATGGCGACCCCCAGGTCCATCCCCAGAAAGAGGACTACTGGGGCTACGTCAACCCGATCGGCCCGCGGGGCGTATACGACGAAGCGAAGCGATACGCCGAGGCCCTGACCATGGCCTACCTGCGCCAGCAGGGCGTCGACACCTCGATCGTGCGGATCTTCAACACCTACGGCTCGAGGATGCGGGCCCACGACGGCAGGGCGATCCCGACCTTTCTTCGCCAGGCGCTGCTCGGACAGCCCCTCACTGTGTTCGGCGACGGCAGCCAGACCCGCTCCTTCTGCTTCATCGACGATCTGGTCAGTGGACTGATCGGGCTGGCCGAATCCAGAGAACACCTGCCGGTCAACATCGGCAACCCCGACGAGTACTCGCTGCTCGAACTGGCGGAGGCTGTCATCGAAGCCTCAGGGACGGACTCCGAGATCATCTACGAGCCGCTGCCTACCGACGACCCCCGGGTGCGCCAGCCGGACATCTCCCGGGCCCGGGAGACCCTCGGCTGGGAACCGGCGGTGACCCTGGAGGACGGACTGAAGAAGACGATCGAGGAATCCGGGCGAAACCGGCTGGTGGGCGAACTCGATTGACCCCGAAGGGGGCCGGAGCCGGGACCGCCCTCGTCATCGGCGCGACCGGACTGATCGGAAGACATGCCTCGACCGAACTGGAGCGGGCCGGCCATCAAGTGGTCCGCACCTCGACCACCGGCCGGGACGCCGGCCTCTCCTGCGACCTGACCGAGCCGGAATCTGCCGTGGCGGCGCTGGAGGCCTGCTCGCCGGAGACGATCGTGATGGCCGCCGGCATCTCCTCGGTCGGGGCGGCCTGGGAGGACCCGGGGGCGGCCTTCGAGGCGAACACCGCCGGCGCCTTTCACCTGCTCGAGGCGATCCGGCGGGCGGCCCCCTCCAGCCACCTGCTGTTCGCCTCCTCCGGTTCGGTCTATGGCTCTCCCGAACCGGAATCACCGGGGGCCGGGGCCGAACCCTTCTCCGAGGAGGACCGGCTCCGTCCTGGCTCGCCGTATGCCGCCTCCAAGGCCGCGGCCGAGGTTCTCTGCCGCCAGTACGCCCGCGAGTACGGCCTGTCGGTTTCGGTCGTGCGGATCTTCAACCAGATCGGCCCGGGGCAGACGCCCGGCCAGGCTCCGGCCGAGTTCGCCCTCGAAATCGCCCGGGCCGAAGCCGGCGGTCAGGCCCGGCTCGAGGTCGAGGTCGGCAACCCCGGCTCCCGCCGCGACTACACCGACATCCGCGACACCTCGCGGGCCCTGGCCGCCCTGGCCGGCAGGCGGGCCACCGGGACGTTCAACCTCTGTGCCGGCCGAACCGCGAGCATCGAACAGATCGTCGCCGGACTCGCCGCCGAAAGTCCGGTCGAGGTAGGGATCGCGGTCAAGCCGGGCCGGGCCCACCCGGTTGACCCGGAGGTGGTGGCGGGTTCCAACCGCAGGCTGGTCGAGCTGACCGGCTGGGAGCCGGCCGTTTCACTGGCTGAAAGCCTGGCCGTGCTCCTGGCCGACTGGCGCCGGCGGGTCTGAGTATCGGGCTCCGGCCCCGGGAGTCAGTCCGGGGGCGGGGTGCCGACCGGGGGCAGCGGGTGGCGAATGACCTCCGACGCCGTGCGATGACTCTCCCCGAGCCAGGCCTGAGCCAGCCCGGGATCGCCTTCGCGATTCAACCGGCGGCGGATCCTGAATAGTTCCGGGAGTCTCAGCAGAGCCGCGCCCTTGCCGGCCGAGGTCAGGAGGAAGCGCCTGGCTTTGATGGCCCGGAACATCGCCCCGACTTCGACCGCGGCGATCCGCGGCAGCGACCTGAACGGCATGAACCTGACCTGGGTACAGATCCGGTTGCGGGCGACCAGTCGGGCGTTCTCGGCGTCGGGACGGTCGAAGCCGGTGTGCCAGGCGGCGTTGCCGACGTGCCAGACGACCGCACTCGGGACCAGCCGGAACTTCCAGCCGGCGGTCCGGGCCCGGACGTTCAGCTCGACGTCCTCGTAGAAGGCGAAGTAGCTCTCCTCGAAGCCTCCGAGCTGATCGATCAACTCGCGCCGGTACATGCAGGCGGCGCCGCATACGCCGAAAATCTCGCGGGCTTCGTAGCCGCGCTTTCCCTGCACTTGACCGATCCCGTCCTCGCGGGCCCGTCCATCGGCGGTCAGGGTCTGGCCGAGGCTGTAGATCCGCGCCTCCGGGTCTTCCGGATCCAGGCTGGTGCCCCGCTTGAGCGAGAGGATCCGGGGCTGTACCCCGCCCACCGTGCGATCGCTGGTCAGGGTGCGGTGGAGTCTGGCCAGGGCATCGGGCTCGAGCACGGTGTCGGAGTTGACCGTAGCCACCGCCGGAGCCGTGGTCTTTTCGAAGCCGAGATTGACCGCCGGGGCGAAACCGAGGTTGCGGGGCAGGGAAACGTGAGTGATGCCCTCCCGCTCGAGGTAGGCGACCGAGCCGTCGGTCGAGCCGTTATCGACCACCACGATCTCGGGATCAACCCCGTTCTGAGCGTCAAGCGACGCGATGCATTCCCGGAGATCGTCGAGGCAGTTCCAGTTCGGAATCACCACCGCGATCCGGGGCAGTTCATTCCCCATCGGGACAGCCTGACAGAACCGGGCGGTGGGTGAAACCCGGGACCGGGCACCGCCCAGGCCGGGAGTGGGCGGTCCGGGAGGGCCTATAAGGATAGGA
>JAENXK010000123.1 GCA_016649615.1 Thermoleophilia bacterium | reverse complement strand
GGCGATTCCGAAGCCCGCGAATATCTGGATCAGGTCAGGGAGCGCAGCCTTCAGGTGCTCGAGGAACAGGGGCCCGGAGATGGCGGCCTGGTCGAGCTGGTCGCCTGCCATGAGTTCCAGCACACCGAGACAATGCGGCAGGCGATGGCACTTGGCGACCTGCTGCCGGACGGAGAGCCTCCGGCAGCGGGACCATGGGATTTGCCGGGTGAAGAAGACTGGGTCCACGTTCCTGCCGGCGCGTTCACGCAAGGGGCCTCGGCCGATGGCTTTGCCTACGACAACGAGCGCCCTGCCCGGGAAGTTCAACTGTCTGCTTTCCGGATCGCATCGCGCCCCGTGAGCAACGCCGACTGGCTCGGCTTCGTCGAGGACGGTGGTTACGGGAACGAGAGCCTGTGGAGCAGCGAAGGCCGGATCTGGAAAGAGGAGTGTGGAATCGTGGATCACCGGGCCTCAGGAACGGGTCCCCCCCTCGCTCCGGTCAGCTGCATCTCCTGGTATGAGGCGGACGCTTATGCCAGGTACGCGGGGTCGCGCCTGCCCACGGAAAGCGAATGGGAGCGATCCGCCGGCTCCGGGCTTCTGGATCTTGCCGGCGAAGTCTGGGAATGGACTTCGTCCGAGTTCGGGCCATATCCGGGCTTTCGTGTGTATCCGTACCCCGAGTATTCGGAAGTCTTCTTTGACCAGGGATATCAGATCCTGCGCGGAGGATCCTGGGCCACGGACCCCCGTATGAAATCTCCGACCTTTCGCAACTGGGACCTGCCACCGCGCCGACAGCTCTTTGCCGGTCTGAGGCTCGCGGCCGATGATCCGGAGGTCACGTCATGAGTTCGATGCGGCCGGCAGCCGCGGTCACGATTCAGGATTTCACCAGCGAAGTCAATGGAACCGCGCTCGCCGAAGATGCCCTGGACGGCCTGACACGGCCTTTCAAGGAGCTGCCGCCCAAGTACTTCTACGATTCGACCGGCGCCCTGCTGTTCGACCAGATCTGCGACCTGCCGGAGTACTACCCCACGCGTACCGAGGCCGCGTTGCTGAAAGAGCACGCCGCCGGCATCGTCGCGCGGACCGGCGCTTCCGAACTGGTCGAGCTCGGCAGCGGATACGCGACCAAGACCAGGATCCTGCTTGCCGAGATGGATCGGGCCGGTTCCCTTCTCAGGTACGTGCCCATTGACGTGAACGATGCTGTGATCCGGGGCGTTGCGGCCGAGTTGACTGATGACTTTCCAAGCCTTGCCGTGCACGGAATCATCGGAGATTTTGAACGCGATCTGTGTCGGATCCCACAGGCGGAAGGCCCGCGCATCGTCGCTTTCCTCGGTGGCACGATCGGCAACTTCCCGCCAGGCGCCCGGCGGAGGTTCCTGCGGGAGATATCCGGCCTGATGAGATCCCAGGACAGGCTGCTCATCGGGCACGACCTGGTCAAGGATCCGGCGGTAATCGAGGCGGCCTACAACGATTCAGCCGGTATCACGGCGGCTTTCAACCGTCACATCCTCCGTGTCCTGAACTTGGAGCTGGGAGCGAATTTCGAACCCGACGCCTTTGAACATGTCGCCTTCTTCGACCCCGGGCACGAATGGATAGAAATGCGTCTTCGCGCTACGCGAGAGATGGACGTCCACGTGGCCGCGATCGATCTCGACGTGCGCTTTGCCGACCAGGAAGAGATACGCACAGAAATTTCGGCCAAGTTCACCCGGGAGCGGTTGACAGCCGACCTTGCCGCCGCCGGACTGGAGCTGGACGATCTCCTGACCGACCGGGATGAGCTCTACGGGCTGTCTCTCTCGAGCCTCGCCGACTGATCGTCAACCTTCGGCGGGACCGGTTTGACAGGACCTCGGGAAGGATCCTGTCGGTCTCAGTTGGCCGGTTGAGCCCAGGCTCCAGGCTCGTTTCCGAACGGGTCGGTGAAATGGAACCGGCGGCCGCCGGGAAAGTCGTACGGCTACCGCGTGGTCCCGCCGGCCGCTCTTTCGGGCGGCCGGCGGAGCCTGGTGCTTGAAGACGGGGTCCAGATGGAGGTCCCGGCCGGTCCGGCCTATGCCTGCGGAGCGTCCTCCTGCGGAACCAGCTTTATCACCGTGAACGTTGCGCCATTCAGGTCCTGCAGCATCGCCATGCGGCCCACCGGCGAGTCCATCGGCCCCATGGCCACGATTCCGCCCAGATCTGTGCATTTGGCGGCTGTGGCGTCGGCGTCGTCCACCGCGAAGGCAACGTCCCAGTGCGGTGGAACCTCTGCCGGGATGTCGACCGCGGCCATGTCGATCATGCCGCCCTTGCCGTTCCCGGGTTCCGTGCCGCCCAGCGTCCAGATCGTGTAGCCGGGCATCTGCTCGAACGGCATGGCGTTCCAGCCGAACACATCTGCGTAGAACCTCTTCGAACCTTCCGGATCACGTGATCGGAGCTCGTTCCAGGTCAGTGAAACCGGCTCATTCACCAGTCCCGCTCCGATATGTTCGCGTGCCTGCCAGATCGCGAACACGGCGCCCCCGGGATCGGCGAGGACCGCCATGCGGCCGGCGGTCATCACATCCATGGGCTCGGACAGGACCGAACCGCCCGCCGCTTTCACCTTCTCGGTGGTTGCGTCGACGTCTTCAACCGAGATGTAGGTCGTCCAGGCCGGCGGCTGGCCCTCGGTCTGGATCGGCCCTATTCCGGCGACGGCCTTGCCGTCCTGCTCGAACAGCCGGTAGCCGCCGGTCTCCTCCGGGTCGCCGCCCTCAGACGCTCTCCACTCGAACAGATCTCCATAAAAAGCGACCGACGCGTCGATGTCGGGTGAAGCGACGTCAACCCATGAAGGCGTTCCGGCTTCGTAGCTCGAGATCTCAGACATTTGCGATTCTCCTCTTCGTTGGCCTTCCGGTGACTACAGGCTCGGATGGGATCGAGTTCATACTATGAGTACAGTAGTTTCGACTACCATAGTAATAGCATCAGTTTGTGTCAACCGGTCGTGACCAGGCTTCCCGAAGACAATTCAGGTGAATCGAGCCTCAGGTGAGCAGTCCAGAATCCAAACAGAGTGGCGGCAGGCAGCCCGACGGCTATGGCCAGTTGTGCGCGGTCGCGACCGCACTCGACGTGGTCGGCTCGCGCTGGACGCTTCTCATACTGCGCGACCTGGCCCGCACTCCTCTTCGCTTCACGGATCTCGAGGCGATCAATCCGACCCTGTTTCCGGCCATGCTCACCCAGCGACTCAGGAGTCTCGAGGCGGCCGGGATCATCGAGCGCCGAACGGTACACACCCCGGCCAGAACCGTCCTCTATGCGTTGTCCAAGGAGTCGCGGCCCGTGGTGCTGCCGGTGCTTACGGCGCTGGCCGATTTCGGATCGCACATCCTGGAACGGAACCCGCCGGCCGGAAACCCGGCAGAAGCCCTGGCCGGGCAGATGGAGCTCAATTCTCGCTACCTGCTTGCGCGAAACTCGAGACTCACAGGCTATTTCGTATTTGACCTTTCCGGCTGGGTCGTGCATGTAACCGTCGAAGAATCCGGGCTCACCGCATCAGCAGAGGCCCCGCGGGACTGCGCGCCCGACGCCACGGCCTCCTTTTCCCCCCCTACAACCCTCATGCGGGTGATGGGCGGCGTCCAGACAGCTACCGAAGCCGAACGGAACGGCGTGCTGACCATCAGTGGAAACCGGGACCTGATGCTCGAGCTGCTCGACCTGCTGAGCTTCGCCGGTCCGGAGAGCTCGCCCAAGACCCCCGGGGAGGCGCGGCCCGCCGCCGCCTCATCAATGGCCAACTGATGCTCTGAGCGGGAGTCGCCGGCCTTTCCGAGGGCCCGCAGTCGCTTGCCGACCCTCCGGAATCGCAACTTGGGCCTATTGTGAGGGTTATCACTTTGATGAACAAGTGAATATTGTGTCCATCGACCTTCGTAAAACCTCCCGGAAGAGAGATAAGACTTGAATGCTTTGACGCTCCGACCGCCTCGCCTGCGCACTCTGGCCGCCTTTGTAATCCTAGCTTCGATGCTCGCCGCGATTGGCTTCTCTGCCACCGCTGAAGCCGGCAAAAAGCCCACCAAGGGCCCGAGCGGAGACAAGTTCTACTTCCCGTCAAACAAGAAGATCAGCAAGAAGCACGGCACGTTGATCTGGCAGAGGAAAGCGCAGAAAGGCGTCCGACTCTCATCCGCCAGGGTGAACAAGGTGATCGCCTATTCCTCGAAGTCGACTACCGGCAAGAAGGTGGCCGTCACCGGTTCGTTGGCAATTCCCAAAGGCAAGACTCCCAAGGGCGGGTGGCCAGTCGTCACCTATGCGCACGGAACGACCGGCATCGCCGATATTTGTGCCCCTTCGCGAAACGCTCCGAACGGCCCGGCGAACGATTCCATCGTCTACGTCGATTCCGGCCTGAACACCCTGGTTGAAGAGGGCTACGCAGTGCTCCGGACCGATTACGAAGGTCTCGGTACCCGGGGAATCCACCCCTACCTGATCGGCAAGTCCGAGGGCCGGAGCGTCCTCGACATCGTCAGGGCAGCCCGCGATTACAAGAAGGGCCTGGTCAGCAAGAAGTTCGTGATCGTCGGTCATTCCCAGGGTGGACACGCCGCGCTGTTCGCGGCCGGTCTGGCCAAAAATTGGGTCTCCGACCTGAAGCCGCGTGGCACGATTGCCTACGCGCCGGCTTCGCACACTGCCGAGCAGGTACCGCTGCTGCCGTCACTGACCAGTCCGAGCTCGCTTACGGCACTCGCTTCGCTGATCGTCCGGGGAGCCACAACCGCTGACAGCGCGATCGATCCGAACGCCCTGCTTTCGGATGGGGTACTCGCTTTCTACCCCGACACCAAGACCGAGTGCCTCGGCGCTCTGGCGGAGCCCGACAGTCTCGGTGGGATCGCTCCGTCCACGTTGATTCGTTCCGGGGCGGATCAGAAGCCACTGCTGGATACGCTCGCGGCGAACAACCCCAACGTGGTTACCCCTCAGCCGATATTCATGGCACAGGGAACGGCCGATACGACGGTATTCCCGTTTCTGACCAATCAGCTGAACGATGAACTGGTCGCGTCTGGCGACGACGTGGACTACAAGCTGTACCCGGGGGCTACCCATGGCAGCGTGGTTGAAGAGGCGGAAGCGGACTCGCTCACCTTCCTCAACGCTCGCCTGCCTAGCTCTCGCTAGAAGCATTCCGGGACAGACGGGCGCCTCAGTCCAGGGGCGTCCGTCTGGAACTCCGGCTCAGGAAAGCTCGCTGTGGCCGCGGAAGTCGGCCGAGTCGTTCCTGACGTCCCGGACGATGATGTCGCCGGAACGCCCGTCTTCCAGAGTGATCCGGGCAATGCCTGCCTGAGGCGGCGACTAACCTTCAGCGACCTCGGCGCCGGCGTTTCAGCCGGGCGAAACGACCAGATCAGACTCTCCAGTCCCCCTCCCCCACCACCAGCCCGCTCATTCAGAGTTCACCGGCGACCCTCCAGGGTCAGCAGCAGGCGCTTGGCCTCGCGACCGCCCCGGTAATTGCCGGTCGTACCATCCGCCTTCAGGACGCGGTGGCAGGGCACGACCAGG
>JAENXK010000203.1 GCA_016649615.1 Thermoleophilia bacterium | reverse complement strand
GCGTCGCCGATCAGCTTGGCCCCGATAACCAGGAGGAGTACGGTCATGATCGCCGCGTTGTGCGCGGTCATCCATGACTTCAGATCACCGAGAATCCTCTCGGAGCGATCGCCCGTGAAGAAGTAGATTGCGACCGGGATCCCCACCCCCAGCGAGGCGATGACGACAAATGCAGCCAGGGCGACCGCCTGAGATGTCGCGGAGTACCCGGTCTCGGCGATCACTGCGGCGGCACCGGCGGTGAGTAGGAAGTTCTTCGGATTGACCGCCGAAAGCGCGACCCCTAGGGCGACCGAGCGTCCCGTGGTGAAACGGTCGACCGACCGCATCCAGCCCGGCATCGTGGCCTCCTCCCCGTCCCGCGGCCGCCCCTGCCACTGCCGGAACGCAAAAACCAGCAGCAGAAGGCCGAGGACCAGCTTGAGCACGTTGGTCCAATCGGCCGGCTGATTTCCGGCATCGGCCCCGGCCCCGGCCGAGACAACCAGCACGAAGGTTCCGACCAGTGCGAGGCCCAGAACCCAGCCCAGAAGAAAGCCCGGCCCATTGCTGCGGGCACGCGGTGTGGCCAGCATCACGATCACGCCGATGATCGGCACCGGACTGATCGCGACGCCGATCGCCAGGGGAAGAATCTGTCCGAATGAGTCAGCCACGGGACAAGACTATTGGGGAAGAGCGTGTGCACCGATTAGGCTCGGTACATGACTGAAAAATTGGATTTCATCGGAGTTCCCTCAACCAACTCAGAGCGCACGCGCAGGTTCTACGTCGAGACGCTCGGCCTGAAGCCGGACCCGAAGGCCCGCTTCGAGTTCTGGGTCGACCAGACCTGCTTCGCGAGCTGGGAGCCGGGCAAGATGGCCTTCGGATTCGAGCCCCAGAAGCTGTCGCATCTGGCGCTCGGGGTGGACGCCGTGGCGGAATCCCGATCGGAGCTCGAGGCGAAAGGGGTCGAGTTCGAGGGAGATATCTTCGATACCGGCGTCTGCCACATGGCCCTCTTCAACGACCCCGACGGCAACGCCCTGATGCTCCATCACCGCTACGCCCCCGTCGACTGACTCACAGCCGCGCGAACTGAGTCGCCGCCCCGCGGCTGACGCGCTCGACTCGGCCTACCGCGACGCGATGCCGAAAGGAGCGTTCAGGCCTGCCAGGCGATGACTGAGACGACCAGGGCGACCACGGTAAAACTCATCGCGGCCCAGGCAATGAACTTCTGCCAGATTCCCTCGTAGTGAAGGCTCTCGAAGAAGAGCACGCCGACCATGTTGGTGGCGTTGATCAGAAACGCCCCCATGGCCAGGAGCAGGATCACCGCCGACGAGCCCGAGATGTCGCCGTTATCGGCTATTCCGGAATCAACCGCCATCAGACCGAGGGCGAAGGTGCCGGCAAATCCGAACAGGATCGAGACCGCGTCCCGGGTCCTGATAGGGGGAAGATTTCTGGTCTGCTGGATCACCTCGTCATCGGTGAACTGCTTGGCCGGCTCATGGTCGATCTCGACCACTTGGGGGGTGTCTCCGTCACCGCCATGGTCGACCATCAGAGCGACCATCGGCAAGTGTACTTCCGGCTTCAGGCGTGTCCAGAAGTCTTTCTCGGCGTACTCGCGCTCGCCTTCGGCGTGCCCGATAACGACGATCTCATCCGCCTCGAACTCCCTGACCCCGTCCCCGACGGCAACGATCGGGTCGCTGTCACCGACCTCGCCGGTGGCCGAAATCCCGACTGATTTGAGCTCGGCGATGATTGATGTGAGACGTTCCCCGGCCTCCTTGATCGGGCCGTCGACGCCGGCGAGCTCGTGCTCGAGGCCGGAATGTGCGAGCGCCGGCGTGATCACGAATACTTCCACCTCGGTCGAACGTCCATGGAGGTGGCTTTTCAATTCCTCGGCGAATTCGGCCCCCTGGAAACGCTCGTCGGCGACCAGCAGCACCCGGTGGATCAGATCGGCCGCTGTCGCATCTTCGGGGGTCTTTGAATGCTCGTCTTCCATGTGCCCACAATAACTGACTGCAGCCGGCCCGCCGACCGCTACCGCCCCGCCGCCGAATCGCTCCCCGGGGAACGCGATCAGCCGGCCCGGGGTTCGTCCGTACGACCTAGGGTTCGATTACGGGGAACCAGAGATCGAAGCTGTCGAGCAGGCCGATCAACTCGACCAGCGGGCCGGCGTCGGGCTCTGACTTCACCTCGCCGGACTCGATCGCCTGCTCGAGCTCAAGCTCCCCGGTGACGATCGAGTTGAGCGTGCTCCGGTCCACGGTGATGTGTGCGTCTGGCGAGGCGGCCGACCGCTCGACCGAGTGGCTGAGTGCCCCGTTGACCAGCTTCAGCCAGGCGTTCTGGTTGGTGTCGGGCAGGGTCAGATTCAGGGTTATCTCCCGGCCGGCGGCCTTTGGTCCGTTCAGCCGCATCCCGAGGTAGTTGAGGACAATCTCCAGAGTGAGCGCCGCAATC
>JAENXK010000191.1 GCA_016649615.1 Thermoleophilia bacterium | reverse complement strand
GAGGTACCAGTCGCACAGTTCGGAAAAGACGAACGAGTAGATCTCCTGGACCGCGTGAGCGAAGTCGTACTCGTCGAGCAGCGCGCTCACCGCCCCGACCGTGGATTCCAGCCGGGAGAGGATCCAGCGGTCTTCGGCCGCCGCCGGCGAGCGGGGGACTTCACGTTCGGTGGGGGCCTCGGTGTTGAGCAGGACCAGCCGGGAAGCGTTCCACAGCTTGTTGGCCAGATCCCGCCCCTGCTGCACCTTGGCGTCGGAGTAGCGCACGTCCTGGGTGGACGACATCGCCAGCAACCCGAACCTGAGGGCATCGGCACCGTGCTCGTCAATCTCCCCGAGGGGGTCGATCCCGGTTCCCAGGCTCTTCGACATGCGGCGGCCGTCCCGGGCCTGGATCACCGAGTGCACGTACACGTCGCGGAACGGCACGTCGCCGGCGAACTCGACCCCGGTCATGATCATCCGGGCCACCCAGAGGAAGAGGATCTCGCGGGCGGTGGTCAGAAAATCGGTCGGGTAGAAGGCTTCCATCTCGGCCGTGTCTTCGGGCCAGCCGAGCGTCGCGAACGGCCAGATCGCCGATGAAAACCAGGTGTCGAGCACGTCGTCTTCCTGGGTCCAGCCGTCGCCGTCCGGAGGGATCTCGCCGGCGTAGACCTCCTCGCCGCGGTACCAGACCGGGATCCGGTGTCCCCACCAGAGCTGGCGGGAGACGCACCAGGGCCGGATCTCTCCCATCCAGTCGAGATAGACCCGCTTCCACTGTCCGGGGGTGATGCTGACCCGGTCTTCTTCCACCGCCCTGATCGCCGGGGCGGCCAGTTCGTCCATCCGGCAGAACCACTGCAGCGAGATCAGCGGCTCGATCCGCTCTCCCGAGCGGTGGGAGAACGGAACCGAATGGGTGTAGGGCTCCTCGCCGCTGAGCACGCCCTGCTCACGCAGCGCATCGGCAACGGCGACCTGGGCTTCGGCGACCTTCATTCCGGCGAAACGCTCGCTGGCGGCGTCGGTCATCCGGCCGTCCTCGCCGATCACGCTGATCTCCTCGAGGCCGTGGCGACGCCCGATCTCGAAGTCGTTGACGTCGTGTCCCGGGGTGATCTTCAGTGCCCCTGTCCCGAACTCGGGATCGACGTGCTCGTCGGCGATGATCGGAAGGCGGCGACCGACCAGGGGCAGGATGCAGTGCCCGCCGACCAGGTCGGCGTACCGGCTGTCATCCGGGTTCACGGCTACAGCGGTGTCGGCCATCATCGTCTCCGGCCGGACCGTGGCCACGGTCAGCACGCGGTCGCCGCCCTCGACCGGGTAGCCGACCGAATAAAGAGTGTCGGTCTCTTCCCGGTTTTCAACCTCGAGGTCAGAGATCGCCGAGTGCGACCCGGGATCCCAGTTGACCATGTAGTTGTCGCGGTAGACATAGCCCTTCTCGAACAGCTCGACAAACACTTTGCGTACCGCCCGGGCGTAGCCTTCATCAAGGGTGAAACGCTCGCGCTCGTAGTCGCAGGACGCCCCGAGGCGCTGGTACTGCTCCCTGATCCGCGAGCCGTACTCCTCTTTCCACTCCCAGACCCGTTCGATGAACGCATCCCGGCCGATTTCGTGACGGTCGATCCCGTCGGCCCGGAGCTGTTTTTCAACCACCGACTGGGTCGCGATGCCGGCGTGGTCGGTACCGAGGATCCAGAGCGTGTTCCTGCCCTTCATCCGGTTCATCCTGACCAGCGCGTCCTGCATCGAGCCGTTCAGGGCGTGGCCCATGTGAAGGACCCCGGTCACGTTCGGCGGCGGGATCGCCACCGAGAAGTTGTCTTCCGGCGATCCGGTGGCGTCGGGGTGGAAGTAGCCCGCCTCCAGCCACTCGCCAAAAATCCGGCTCTCGGTCTCGGCCGGCTGCCAGCGGGTCGTCGCTTCAAGTCTCTGTCGGGCCGCGGCATCCAAGGCGGCCGATGTTATTTGAGTACGACTCCGGTCCGCGACGCCGACCGGAGAACCGGCCGGCGACCGGCTCAGCCGGCCCGCTCTCCGAGATCCTCGAAGTCGTCCCCGGCGGAGGTGGAGTCGAGCGCGGCATCGGTCACCAGGATCGGGCCCTGACCCTTTTCGATCGATTCGCGGGTGACCACGCACTTGGACACGTCCTGGCGGGAGGGCAGCTCGAACTGGACGTCGAGCAGATTGCTCTCGATGATCGAGCGCAGTCCGCGGGCACCGGTCTCCCGGGCGAGGGCCTTTTCAGCGATCGCTTCGAGCGAATCATCGGCGAAGACCAGTTCGATCCCGTCGAACTCGAAGAACCGGGCGAACTGTTTGGCCAGGGCGTGGCGCGGCTCGGTGAGGATCCGCACCAGATCGTCGCGGTTCAGCCGGTGGAGTGCCGCGATCACCGGCAGCCGGCCGATGAACTCCGGGATCATCCCGTACTCGATCAGGTCCTCGGGCAGCACGTGCTCGAAAAGCTCACCCGGGTCCTCCTGATTCGATATCGCAGCCCCGAAGCCGATTCCCTTGTGGCTGACCCGGCGCTCGATCACCTTGTCCAGTTCGGCGAACGAACCACCGCAGATGAACAGGATGTTGGTCGTGTCCAGGGTCAGGAACTCCTGGTGCGGGTGCTTGCGGCCGCCCTGGGGCGGCACCGAGGCGGTCGTACCCTCGAGGATCTTCAGCAGCGCCTGCTGAACCCCCTCCCCTGACACGTCTCGGGTCAGCGAAGGATTGTCCGCCTTGCGCGTGATCTTGTCGATCTCGTCGATGTAGATGATCCCGGTCTCGGCCTTCTTGACGTCGTAGTCGGCGGCCTGGATCAGCTTCAGAAGGATGTTCTCGACGTCCTCGCCGACGTAGCCGGCCTCGGTCAGCGCCGTCGCATCGGCGATCGCGAAGGGGACGTTGAGGATCCGTGCCAGGGT
>JAENXK010000093.1 GCA_016649615.1 Thermoleophilia bacterium | reverse complement strand
CGATTCCCAGTCGTGGCGGTGGTAGCCCCTCTGCTCAAGGACTGGCGCACCGCGCAGCGAAGCGCTTTCCGGGTAGTAAGCCCAGTACTGGACGTAGACAGAGCCGGCACCGGCGCCGCCGCAATCGTTCGCTGCCGGCCGCGGTCCGGATGCCGCCAGCCCCGGCCCGGGTTCCGCTTGCCCGCTCCGGCAGTCGAGTACACGGGTGAACAGAGTCACCGGCTCGCCTGCCAGAGACTCGGTGACCTCGCCTCTTCCGGGACCTTCTGCGCAGTAGGCCGCCCGGCAGGTTCGGTAATCCACCGGGAGCCCGAGCAGATCGCGCCCGTAGAACAGCTCGGGCGCCCGGGCGCGGACCATCTCGGCCAGTTCGTCGCCGTAAGAGCGCCCCAGCGAGCCCTCCCGGGCACAGGCCGTCGAAAGGGAGACCGCGCAGAGCAGCTTCTTCGACACCGCGTGGAGCAGCCCCGGCGCCGGGGCGGTCACGCCCGAGGCCGCGAGTCCGGTCACCAGGGCCGAGACCAGCAGTGTCAGACCGATCCACTCGACGCTTGACTGTCCCTCGCGCCGTCGCCACACCCCGGAGGCGGTTCGCCCGAACATCAGCCGAACTTACGTGGCCCCGGCTTGCCGATCGGTGAACACCGCAACGAAACTGCCTCAGACCCGATCGCCGCACCTCCCGATCCGGAATCGGGTGGTACCGGTGCCGGACACCGGACTCACAGCCGCGCGTCAATATAGGATCGTTGCATGAGCGACCCGACCCGTATTCCCTCGAAGAACAGTTCATCCGGTGAGATCCAGTGGAAGCGCTGGGCCTTGGGGATCCTGGCCCTGCTGCTGCTGATCGTGATCCTGCAGAACTCCCAGACCGTCGAGTTCAAGTTCCTCTTCATCTCGACCGACGCCCCGCTGATCCTGATCATGGTCGGAGCGGCGGTTGTCGGAGCGATAATCGGCTACGCCACACCGATCATGCGCCGGCACCGCCACAACACGCGCCGCGAATACGGCAAGGACTGACCCGAGGCGGGCGTCAGGCGCCCGGGCCCGCAGCCTCGATCGACTCCAGCCGGTCCCGGGTGATCTCGATCGCCTCGGGGTTCGAGTCGATAAGGACGTAGTTCCGGCCGAGTCCCGCCGCAACCGCGCCCAGGGTGCCGCTGCCACAGAAGAAGTCGAGGCACCAGTCACCGGGCCGGGTCGAGGCCTGAACAATCCGGCGGATCACCCCTTCCGGCTTCTGGCTCGGGTAGCCGGTCTTCTCCGAACCGTTGGTCGGAACGATCGTGTGCCACCAGACGTCGGTCGGCAGTTTGCCTCTCGCCACCTTCTCGGGCGTCACCAGGCCGGGCGCCATGTAGGGCTCGCGGTCCACTTCCTCCGAATCGAAGAAGTAGTTCTCCGGGTCCCGGACATAGACCAGAATCGTGTCGTGCTTGGCCGGCCAGCGCTTCTTTGACCGGGCCCCGTAGTCGTAGGCCCAGATGATCTCGTTGAGAAACGAGTCGCGACCGAAAATCTCATCCAGCAGCAGCTTGCAGTAGTGGGCTTCACGGTAGTCGACGTGGAGGTAGAGCGTTCCGGTGGGATCGAGCAGCCGGTGGGCCTCTTCCAGCCGGGGCCCGAGGAACCCCAGGTAATCATCGAAGCTGTCCCGGTAAGAGGAACTCTCGAGCAGTTCGGTCCGGTACCGGCGTCCCCCGAACCCGGTCCTGTCGCCTCCCTCGTCGGCCACGGTACGGATCGAGCCTCTGGCCTGGTCCCGGCCGGTGTTGAAGGGCGGGTCGATGTAGACCAGCTGAAAGGCCCCGTCCGGCATCCCGGCCAGCAACTCCAGGTTCTCACCGAGCAGGATCTGGCTGCTGTCAAACGGGGCCGCCGACATTCCGGAGACGCTAGCTGATCATCGGGCGGGATTCGAAGGCCGCGGCGATGTTGTGCAGTTGCCCCTGACATACATGGGTAATCGCACAACATCCCCGTCCATCGAGGCGACGCCGGGCGCGGCTCGGGGTTTAGAGCTCGCCGAGCTCGGAGACGATGTCGGAGACCGTCTGCTTGGCGTCGCCGAAAACCATCGAGGTCTTCGGGTGGTAGAAGAGATCGTTGTCGATGCCGGCGAAACCGGGGCTCATCGAACGCTTCAGGACCAGGACCTGCTGGGCCTCGTCGGCTTCGATGATCGGCATGCCGTAGATCGGGCTGGACTCGTCGGTCTTGGCGGCCGGGTTGGTCACGTCGTTGGCGCCGATCACCACGCAGACATCGGTCTGCGGCAGCTCTGGATTGATTTCGTCCATCTCCTTGAGCTGTTCGTAAGGCACGTCGGCCTCGGCCAGCAGCACGTTCATGTGCCCGGGCATCCGGCCCGCGACCGGATGGATCGCGTAACCGACCGAAACGCCCTTCTTCTCAAGCTCGTCGGCCATCTCACGCACCGCATGCTGGGCCTGGGCCACGGCGAGTCCGTAGCCGGGCACGACCACGACCGAGTCGGCGTAGGCAAGCTGGATCGCCGCATCCTGGGCGGTCATCGACCGGTGCGGCCGTTCTTCCTGGGAGCCGGCCCCGGCCCCGGCCGGGGAGCCGAACCCGGCAAAGAGGATGTTGGCCACGGACCGGTTCATCGCGGTGGCCATCTCCAGAGTGAGGATGGTGCCCGAGGATCCGACCAGCGTGCCTCCGACGATCAGAGCCGTGTTTTCGAGTGCGATGCCGGCCGCGGCGGCCGAGAGTCCGGTAAACGCGTTGAGCAGAGAGATCACGACCGGCATGTCGGCACCGCCGATCGGCAGCACCACCATGACGCCGAGGAAAGCCGCGGCGACGAGCATGGCGATGAACAGTGGTTGGCTGAGGTCGCCAAGATCGTTGTTGACCCCCAGCACGACCCCGCCGATGATGATGCCGATCAGAAGCAAGCCATTGATCACCTTCTGCCCGGGCAGGCCCATCGGCTGGCTCGGGATCAGTTCCTGCAGCTTGCCGAAGGCGACGTTGGAGCCCCAAAAAGAGATCGAGCCGACCACCATCGCGAAAAGGGTCGGGATCAGCACCTCCAGCGGCACGGAACCGAAGATCTGGAACGTTTCTGGGATGACTTTGATCGAAAGGTGTGAGCCCTCTACGAGCTCGCGAAGGTCCTGTCGGCTGGTTATTTCACCGCTAGTCGAGAGCGCCTTGTCGATGTGCACCCAGTGGCGGTATTCGGACCAGGCGATCAGGGCGATCGCGCCGCCGCCGAGGCCGTTGTAGAGGGCGACCATCTGCGGCATCTCGGTCATCTTGACCCGCTTCGATGCGACCGCACCGATGATCGATCCGATCAGGATTCCGGCAAAGATCAGGCCCCAGTTGCCGATCCCCTGGAGCAGCAGGGTTGTGATGACAGCGATCGCCATGCCGACCGCAGCCAGTCCGTTGCCGCGCCGGGCCGTGGTCGGGTGGGTGCCGAGCCTGAGCCCGTAGATGAACAGCGAGAAGCTGACGATGTAAAGCAGTCCGACCAGACCGGAGTCGGGGGCGAGCGCGGCGAGAGGCATCACTCAGCCCCGTCTCCGGAGTCGGCCTTCTTTTTCTTCTTGGTCCCGAACATCTCCAGCATGCGATCGGTGACCAGGAATCCGCCGACGATGTTGACCGTGCCGAAAATGATCGCGATCAGGCCGATCACCTCGTCGAGAGTGCTGTTGGCGAAACCGATCACGATCAGGCCGCCGAGCAATACGATCCCGTGGATCGCGTTTGTCTCGGACATCAGCGGGGTATGCAGGGTGGTCGGCACCTTGGCGATCACCTCGAAGCCGACAAACGCAGCCAGAACGAAAATCGTGATCATGGTGATGAGATCCATTACCGGGCCGTCCTCTCTCCCCGGATCTCGCCCTCATGAGCGACACACGCGGCGTCGATGATGTCGTCTTCGAAGTCCAGCTCGAATTTGCCCTCATCGGTGATCATCAGGCCGAGCAGGTTCTCAACGTTTTTGGCGTAGAGCTGGGAGGCGTGGCCGGGCAGCTCCGAGGCGAGGTTGCGCGGGCCGATGATCTTCACGCCGTCCCGCTCCACCGTCTGGCCGGCCTCGGTCAGCTCGCAGTTGCCACCGGTCTCGGCGGCCAGGTCGACGATCACGGACCCGGGCTCCATGTTGGCCACGGCAGCCTCGGTGATCAGGATCGGGGCCGGGCGGCCCGGAATCGCGGCGGTGGTGATGATCACGTCCTGCCTGGCCGCGTTCTCGGCCAGGGCGTCACGGACCTGCTCGTTTTCTTCATCGGTCAGCGGCCTGGCATAGCCACCTTCGCCTTCAGCGTCGGGAATGAAGTCGAGTTCGAGCGGGCGCCCGCCGAGCGAGGCGATCTGCTCCCAGGCGGCCCGGCGGATGTCGAAGCCGGTGACGATCGCTCCAATGCGTTTGGCCGTGGCCACGGCTTGGAGTCCGGCCACGCCGGCACCGAGGACCATCACCTTGGCCGGGCGGATAGTTCCGGCGGCGGTTGTCAGCATGCCCCAGAACCGGCCGGACTCCCGTGCCGCGATCAGCGTGGCGGCGTAGCCGGCTGCGGTGGCCTGGGAGGACAGCGCGTCCATCGCCTGGGCACGGGTCGTTCTCGGAATCGCCTCCATCGCGAACGCGGTGACGCCCGCCTGGGCCAGAGCGGCGTTCGTCTCCGCCGAGGTCCAGGGTGAAAGGTGGCTGATCAGGGTCTGGCCGGAGCGCATCCCGGCGATTTCGCCGGAGTTCGGCAGATCGACGCGAACGATCACATCGGCGGCCGCGACATCGGCGGCCGAGCCCACCGCGGCCCCGGCCTCGCTGTACTGCGAATCGGGATGTCCGGCCTCGCCGCCGGCGCCGGCTTCGACAACCAGCTCAACCCCTTCGGTCTTGCTCAGGGAACGAACCGTCTCCGGCACCAGGGCAACCCGGTGCTCGCCTGCAGCGGTTTCTTTCGGTACGCCAATCTTCATCGACAAGACCGCGTCAGCCTATGCGAAATCGCCCGCGTGGCGACCGGTGGTGGTTCCGGCGATCACTGGGCCAGGGCGGCGAGACGCTCCACCGTATGACGCGCCTGCTCGGGCTCGGGGTGGACCGGGGTCATGATCAACCGGTCGATCCCGTTCTCACGAAACCGGGCCAGCCGCTCGGACACTTCCGCCTCGGTGCCGATCAGCGAGACCGCGTCGACCACCTCGTCGGGCAGGGCGGCGAAAGCGCCTTCCTTGTCTCCGGACTGAAAACGCGCCTGGACATCATCGGCGACCTCGCCGAAGCCGAACCGGTGGGCCAGGTCCACGTAAAAGTTGGTCTTGCGCGATCCCATCCCGCCGAAATAAAGGACCATCGCCATGCGGACCATGTTGCGGGCCGCCTCGAGGTCGCCGTCGATCGCCACTTGCACCGAAGGCGAGATCTCGAGGTCGGAACGATCCCGATTGCCCCTGGCCAGCCCGGCTTCGATGTGCTCGCCCCAGGCTTCTTCAAACCTGTCGACGCTGAAGAAGATCGGGATCCAGCCGTCGGCGATTTCGGCCGCGATTTCGACCGACTTGCGGCCGATCGCACCGATGAACACCGGGATCTCGTTTCGAAGGGGCCTGATATTCAGCTTCAGCGGCTTGCCCTGTCCGTCCGGTAGCGGTAGTTGGTAATGCTCGCCCTGATGATCGAGCTTTTCCTCGCGGGCGACGATCTTGCGGACCACCTCGACGTACTCGCGGGTGCGGCCCCACGGCTTCGAATAAGGCACGCCGTACCAGCCCTCCGACACCTGCGGGCCCGAGGGTCCGAAGCCGAACATGAAGCGGCCACCGGAAAGCTCATCGATCGTCGCTCCCGCCATGGCTGCCGCGGCCGGGGGCCGGGCCGGTACCTGCATGATCGCGGCGCCGAGGTTGATTTTCTCGGTCTGGCCGGCCAGCCAGGCCAGCACGCTGACCACGTCCGAGCCGTAGGACTCTGCCACCCAGACGGACTCGTAGCCCAGGCCCTCGGCGTGTCTCACCGCCTCGAGCGCTTCGTCGCCCTTCGGTCCGATTCCCCAGTAGCCGAGATAATAACCAAGCTTTAGCGTCATGGCGGGTGACTATACCGGGATGCGACTGCCCGTTTGACTGCCCGGTTTCGGGGGCGCGGTGCCCGCTTGCGCCCCCGGCAACCGCCGGACCAGTAACAATCCAGAGGTGACCGAGACCGCCACACAGGTGCTGCCGGAATCCGGCTTGACTTCGGCTGAGGCGGCAGAGCGCCTCAGGCAACTCGGCCCGGCCGAACGCCATTCCTCACGCTCGACCTCGAGCATCGTCGCCGGCAACGTCTTCACCCTGTTCAACCTAATCATCGGGGTCTTCTTCATCCTGATCATGTCTCTGGGGCTGTATGCCGACGCCATTTTCGGGCTGATCGCGATCGTCAACTCGTGGATCGGCATCCGCCAGGAGATGAAGGCCAAGGAGACCCTTGACCGGCTGGCGGTTCTGGTCGCCCCCAGGGCCGATGCGATCAGAGACGGTCAGGAGACCGAACTGCTGGCCGAAGAAATCGTGCCCGGAGACCTGGTCCGGATCACCCCGGGCGACCAGCTCGTCGCCGACGGCACGGTGGTCGAGTCCCGGGGGTTGACCCTGGACGAGTCGATGCTCACCGGCGAGGCCGGGGGGGTGGCCAAAGCGGGCGGAGACGAGGTGCTGTCCGGTGGGTTCGTGCTCTCCGGCTCGGGGTACTTCGAGGTGACCGCCGTCCGCGACGACAGCTACGCCGGTCAGGTCGCCGGCGAGGCGAAGGCCTTTCGCCACCCACCATCTCCGCTGGAGGGTGAAGTCAACCGGGTCCTCGTCGTCTGTACCCAGATTCTGATCCCCCTGGCGATCCTTCTGATCGGTTCGCTGGTGATTCGCCAGGTCGATCTGGCCGAGGCCGCCCAGACCGCCACGGCCGGG
>JAENXK010000213.1 GCA_016649615.1 Thermoleophilia bacterium | reverse complement strand
GTCATCGAGAGCGGCATGACCGAGGACGGTTACGTCCCGGTCGAGTCGGCCACCCTCAGGACGAAGTACCCGGACGTGTATGCGGTCGGCGACGTCGCCACCGCCGGGGTGCCCAAGGCCGGAGTCTTTTCCGAGGGCGCGGCGAAAGTCGTCGCCCGGAACCTGATCGCCGGGATCCAGGGCGGCGAAGGGGCTGCACCGTACGACGGGCGCGGCTCCTGCTACATCGAATTCGGCGAGGACCGGGTCGCCCGGGTGGACATCGATTTCCTGTCGGGACCGGAGCGGACCGGGGTATTCAGAGAGCCATCGGCTGAGTTCGTCGTAGCCAAAGAGGAGTTTGGTTCGAGCCGCAGGGCACGCTGGTTCGGCAGGTAGTCCGGGCGGAACAGCTCAGCGCCTGGCGGCGCGGGCGATCTCGAGTGAGCGCCCGGCGAGCGCCAGCAGGGCTTCGTCGCTGGAGTGGACCGACATGTAGGGCATCCTGCCGTGAGAGGTCGAGCCCTGGGCCTCGAGTTCGGCCCGGAAGTCGTCGTCGACCCGGACGAACGAATCGCCGTCGGAATCGACCAGGGCGAACATCACGCCGCCGCAGAAGACCCCGTGGCCGCCGAACATCTTGCGGCTGGACACCTCACCCAGGGGCCGGAGTTCCTCGACCAGGCCCTCCGCCCTGGCTGTACTTGCTCCGGTCAGTTTCGCTTCTCGCTCACCCATGCTCCGGCTCACCATAGGGCATGGGCGGCCAGGCGCGGCCGGATATCCCCTCGGCCTCGGCGACGATCTTTTCGACCAGATCCCCGGCGGGGATCTCCCGGGCCAGGGGCGCCGCCTGGCCGGCCCACATCGCGAGGAAGTCCGGGGACCCCCGCTCAGCGGCAGTTCGGGAGAGTGGCCCCGAGATCGAAAGCTGGGCCGGAAAAGGTAGCGGGTCGGACTCCGCCCGGTCGGTGAAGCGGTTTCGTAGCGCCCGGGCCGGCCGGCCGGAAAAGGCCCGGGTGATGGTGGTCGCATCCGAACGGGCCGAGCGAAGAGCCTCGCGGTGAAGCGGATGGGTGGCGGCCTCCGGGCAGGAGAGGAACGCGGTGCCGATCTGCACGCCGGCCGCCCCCAGCATCAGCGCGGCGGCCAGACCCCGGCCGTCGGCGATTCCTCCCGCCGCGATCACCGGCAGGTCGACCGCGTCGACGACCTGTGGCACCAGGGCGAAGGTGCCGACCGGACCGTCATCGCCGCCGACCAGAAAGCTGCCCCGGTGGCCTCCGGCTTCGGCGCCCTGCGCGATTACCGCGTCGACACCATGATCGCTGAGGTAGGCGGCCTCGGAAACCGAGGTTGCGCTGGCGATGACCCTGCAGCCGGCGTCCCGGATCGCGGCCAGGGCTGAATCGGGCGGCAGGCCGAAGTGGAAGCTGGCCACGGCCGGTGCGATTTCGAGCAGCGCGGCCAGACGGTCTTCGTTGAAGGCGATCGGCGGCACGGCCGGTTCGGGAGGCTCACCCAAGCCGAGTTCCAGATACAGAGGCCGCAGGCGGGCGCGAACGCCGGTGGCGTCGAGTTCCGACTCCGAGGGCGTTTCGTGGCAGAAGAAATTCATGTTGAACGGGCGTTCGGTCAGGGAGCGTACCGCGGCGGCCGCTTCGGTCAGGGAATCAGGAGGAGTCGCCGCCGAGCCGAGCGAGCCCAGGCCTCCGGCTTCGCTGACTGCCGCGACGAGCTCTGGCGTGGTCGAACCGGCCATCGGCGCCTGGATCACGGGATGCTCGATCCCGATCAGGTCCTCGAGGTGCTTCGGATGACCGGCCACCGGAGCCCAGACTAACGGGTGGCCGCGGCTTACTCTCCGGCATCCCACCGCCGCGGCTCAAGACGGCGCGCCGAGAGGCCGGGTGCCGGCCTCGGGGACCAACAGATGCAGCTTCCGGTTGACCGCGAACCGGCCGATCACTAGGCTCGCTGCCGTGGAAGTGGACGAGAGAACGGGGCCGCCGCTTCCCGAGCATCCCGAGTTGCATGAGATCGCCGTCGCGATCGAGGGCGCCGGTATCTCGGGAGAGATCCTGGACGCTCAATTGAAGCTCGTATTCATTTCCAGCGAGGCGGCGCGCATCGCCGGCGTTGCCCCGTCCGAGGTGGTGGAGTTCTACGGCAAGTCACTGGTGACCCGCAACCTCGACGATCCCGATATCTGGGGGATCACTGATGACGCCTCGAGCACCTGGTGGCAGTCACAGGCACCGTACATGCGCTACTACGTCGGCCCCGATGATCCTCATTTCGACGAGGTCTTTGGCCCGCTGGCGGAGATGGCGACGCGACTCGAGCC
>JAENXK010000131.1 GCA_016649615.1 Thermoleophilia bacterium | reverse complement strand
CCGCTCGCGTCAACGCGGGCCTGATCAAGCCAGACAGGACACCGAAGGACACAAGCTCTCGATTGGAGCAGGTCTGTGGCGCTAAGGTTGGTGGGGTGGGGATGATCTGACGTGGCTATAGAGACGGACTACCTAGTGATCGGTGCGGGCGCGAGCGGCCTCGCGTTCGCCGACAGCCTGATCGCGGAGGCGGACGTTGAGGTGACGCTGATCGATCGGCAGGACGCGCCGGGTGGCCACTGGCTGCACGCTTACCCGTTTCTCCGCCTGCACTCTCCGTCGGCTTACTACGGGGTCAACTCATTGCCCCTCGGTCAGGATCGAATCGACGAGGCGGGCGACAACGCCGGCTTTTACGAGCGCGCAACAGGCGAAGAAGTTCTCGACTACTTCGGAGAGGTGGCATCGGGTCTGGAACGGACCGGGCGAGTACGCATCCTGCCCGCCCACGAGCATCTCTGTAACGGGACCGACGGTGAGCGCGTCCGCGACATGAAGACCGGAGATGTCCACGATGTCGTTGTGCGCCAGAAGCTGGTCGACGCCCGCTACCTCGAGGCGTCGGTCCCTGCCACTCACATCAGGCCGTTCGAGGCGGCGCCCGACGCGCAGGTGGTCCCCGTCAACGACCTGCCGGCCAACGCCGATTCAGCCTCGTCGTTCGCCGTGTTCGGCTCGGGCAAGACCGCGGCGGACGCATGCACCTGGCTGTTGAACAACGGCGTCGAACCGGACCGGATCCGCTGGGTCCGGCCCCGGGACATGTGGTTCGACGACCGGACCTACTTCCAACCGCTCGATCAGGTGGGGAACATCATGGCCGGGATTGCGGCCGACACCGAAGCCGCGGCCACCGCCACCGACCTCGAAGATCTGTTTGATCGTCTTGAGGAGTCGGGACGCCTCAACCGCATCGACCGGTCATCTCCGGCGACGATGTATCGCGGCACGATGCTCAGCGCCGGCGAACTGGAAGCCCTGCGGCTGATCGAGGACGTCGTCAGGCTCGGCTACGTCGAGAGGGTCGAGAGAGATCGCCTGGTGATGACGCAGGGCGAGGTTCCCACCCGTGCCGATGTGCTTCATGTGGACTGCACGGCGCTGGGACTGGCCAACGCACCGGCCAGGCCGGTATTCGAACCGGGCCGGATCGTCATCCAGTCGGTTCGGCACAACTCGCCCACCTTCAACGCTGCGCTGCTGGGTTTCGTCGAGGCCCACTGGGAGGACGACTCTGAAAAGAACCGGCTCTGCCCGCCCAACCCCTACTCAAGCACAACCGGGGACTGGCCGCGGATGATGAGCCGCACCTGGCAGACGGAACAGGATTGGCTGAACGAGCCCGACCTGATGGGCTGGGTGTCCCGGAGCCGGCTCAACCTTCTCGGCGCGCTTCCGGAACACGCCGTCGAGGAACCCGCGCAGTCAGCCGTCCAGAGTTACCTGACCAGCGTCGGCCCTGCGGTTGAACGCCTCGGGCGGCTGTCCCAGCCGGCCTCGGCCGCCTGACCCTAAGCCGTCCGGATCCACGCGGCGGCGCCCCGTGCCACTGATCGGCGCAACCGCGGACTGCAGCAGAACCTCCTGTCCGGTTCGGATGGCGAGGCCCGGGATCGAACCGGGGACACCACGATTTTCAGTCGTGTGCTCTACCAACTGAGCTACCTCGCCGGAGCCGACAGGCTATCGGGATTCGCTCCCAAACCGGCTCGAGCTGAAGCTCCCGGGCATTCCGGCAAAAGAACACGCTGAGGAGCTCGAGCGGCGGTCACATCAACCCTGCCTCACGGCCGGGTGGGCGGTCGGGGGAACCGTCCCTGGCGCGCCGATAGCCCATACTCAGACCCGTGACCGTCGCACTGGGCATCGTCGCGCTCGCCGTCGGGCTGGTGGTCGTCACCGGCCAGCTGATCTCGACGCTCGATTTCGCCCGCGCTCAGCGACTGGGGCTGCAGGAGCGGGACGAGGAGACCGACCCGCTGCACCGCCGCCTTGAGCTCAACACGGCGCGGTGGGACCTGTTCGTCCTCTGGACGCTTCCCCTCGCAGGTGTCGCGATGCTGATCGACGCATCCTGGTGGCCCTGGGTAGCGCTGATCACGGGTTCCGCCTGCGTCGACACCGGCGGTCGCGAAGGGGCGAAGCTGCTCGCGCTGCGGGCCGAGGACATACGGGTCGGCACCGGACAGGAACAGCGGAACCTGTTCGCGCTCTACGGGCTGCTGGCCGCGGTCGGGTCGGCGCTGATCGTCCATGCGCTCGTCACCCTCGCCTGAGCGTCGCGGAGGTCACCGCCCTCACCCGGATCATCGCTGTCGGCAATGACGACGACTCCAACCGCTGATCCGATGCGCCCGGTGACCATCGAGACGAAGCCGCCTGGACCGAGGGCGTCGAACATGGGCCGTGAAGGATTCGAACCTTCGACCTTGAGATTAAGAGTCTCCTGCTCTACCAACTGAGCTAACGGCCCGGATTGACGGCGTCAGCAGGGCTGATTGCCGATGCCGGAAGTATAGGTCCGCCCGCGAGCCGGCGTCGGCCTGATGCCCGCTAAGGCTGGGCCTGGCCGGTGTCGAGTTCGCTGCCGGAGCCGAGCTGTCCGAGTGGGTCCTTTAGCGAGTCGCCGCCGCTCTGCTTGGCCTGTTTCTTGGCCTGGTCAATCGATTTGCCGATCCGGCGGGCATCTCTTTCAACCGAATCGAGCTGAGTCTCGATCTGCTCGCGTTCGGTCTTGCTGTTGGCCATCGCCAAGGCACGCTTGCGGGAAGCCTCGGCTGCCTTGTAGTCCTGGGCGTAGTACTGATAGGTGGCCAGCGTTACCAGTTGGCCGGTCGGCTCGGGACCATCGCCACTGGCCGCTGCCTTTTCGGCGGAGGCGACCACGAACTCCTGGGCTTCGGCCGCATCGTTGATGTTGGCTTCGAACTGGGCCACGGTCGAGCCCTGTGACAGCGAGAACAGCATCCCGGAGACCAGCTGGGCGACGCCCTGGTCGGGCTGGTTGTTCGTCGTCTTGAGATAGTCCTGCCAGGCTTCGGCGGCGAAACCGTACTGTTCGGTCGCCTTGTCGCCGACCGTCTGCTCGCCGGTGTCCTGATCGACCTCCACCAGACTGTTGCCGGCCGCGATCCGGGCCCGGACCAGCTCGGCTTGGGCGTTGGCGTTATTGGGCTTCTGGGCGACAGTCTCCTCCAGCCGTTCGGCCCGCTCGACGCTGAGATCCGCCGCATCCTGCGAAACGACGTTGCCGCCACCGCCAAATCCGATCCCACCGGGCAGACCGATCACGACCAGGCTGGCCACCATGACCAGGGCGAGCAGCACGTAGATCACCTGGATCACCCGCTTGCGCTTGCCGCGCACGTCGAACAGCATCCTGTGTTCTGGTTCGTTGCTCACTGTTCAATCATCCTCGGTTAAGTAATCCCCGGCCGCGGGATCATCGGTTTCTTTGCGGGACGACCTGCCAATGCCCCGAGCGAGCAAGATACTCAACTCGTACAGCAGGAGGAGCGGGACCATCTCGAGCAGCATCGAAATCGGGTCGACACCTGGCAGAGCGGCCGCCACCACGGCGATAAGCAGATAGGCGTAGCGGCGGTTGGAGCGGAGCTGGGCGATGGTCAGGATCCGCAGCTTGACCAGCGCAAGAATGATCACCGGCAGCTGGAAAACGATTCCGCCGGCCAGCAGCGTCGTGGCGAAAAACGTGTAGTAGTCGCGGGCCCGCAGCTGAGTCTCGAACTGCGACCCGTTGAAGCTCAGCAGGAAATCGATCGCCGGGGGCATGATGACGAAGTAGGCGAAGATGACCCCGGCGAGAAAGAGCGCCGGAATCGTAATCAGCAGTGGCAGGATCGCCCGGCGCTCTCGCGGGGAGAAGGCCGGCAGGATGTAGGCGAACAGCTGGTAGCTGACGAACGGGGCGGTGATGATGATCGCGGCGTAGGCGCAGACCGTGACCGTGGTCATGAAGGCCTCGGTCGGGGCGAGCACGATCAGCTTGCGATCGGACGCCGGCAGCGGGTTGGCGGCAATGTCGAGGATCACATCGCTCTGCCAGAAGCAGACGGCGAACACCGCCACCAGAGCTATCAGCGAGTAGATGAGGCGGGAGCGGAGCTCGTCGAGGTGGTCGACGAGACTCAGCTGTTCATCGTGCCGAACAGGCTTCAGCTTGGCCAAGCGGAAAGCCTCAGTCTTGCCGCTCGGGCACTACCTCGCCATCAACCGGTTCCGGCTTCGACTCCGGGCCGGACCCCTGATCGCTGACGATCTCGGTCACATCGGGCTCGGTCTCGGCCGGCCCGGTCAGCTCGACCGGGTCGGAATCGTCCGGGTCATCCGGGTCTACGTCAGCCGCGTCGCCGATCTTGCTGACGCCTTCGCGGAACTCGTTGATCCCCTTGCCCAGTGAGCGGCCGAGTTCGGGCAGCCGCTTCGGCCCGAAGACGATCAGGGCGATCACCAGCACGATCGCTATCTCAAGGGGGCCGATATTCGGAATCACAGGGGAATCGTAGCGGTCGGAAGGCCGCCACCCCGGTTTTCGGCAGATCCGGAGAGCTACTTCTCGAAGTTGAGGTAATAGCGCGAGGCGGTCGGCTCGGCCTGGCCCTGGTACTTCGACCGGGTGTCCTGACCGCCGTAGGGCGTCTCGACCGGCTGGTCCATCCGCATGAACGAAATCTGGCCGATCGGCATGCCGTGATAGATCGTGATCGGCAGGTTGGCGACGTTCGAGAGTTCCAGGGTCAGGTTTCCGGAGAAGCCGGCGTCGACGAAGCCTGCGGTCGAGTGGATCAGCAGGCCGAGCCGGCCGAGCGAACTCTTGCCCTCCAGCCGGGCGACCAGATCGTCGGGCAGCGTCACCCGCTCCAGGGTCTGGCCGAGAACGAACTCGCCGGGATGCAGGAT
>JAENXK010000160.1 GCA_016649615.1 Thermoleophilia bacterium | reverse complement strand
CACGACCTGATCCCCAACCTTGTAGAGACGGTCAAGGGATACGCCACCCACGAGCAGCAGGTGTTCGAGAACGTGACCGACGCCCGGGCCAAGGCGATGGCTTCAACCGGCGTCGAAGACACCGCCAAGACCGAGTCACAACTGACCCGGGCGATGGCCGACCTGCGCGCCGTCGCCGAGAACTATCCCGACCTGAAAGCGACTCAGAATTTCCAGCAGCTCAGCCGGAACCTCTCCGAGCTCGAGGACGAAATCCAGGCCTCGCGCAGGATCTACAACTCCAACGTCCAGGGCTACAACACCAAGATCCAGCAGTTCCCGGCCTCGGTCGTCGCCAACCAGGGAGGCTTCGAAGCCAAGGAGTTCTTCGAGATCGCCGAACCGGCCGAGCGCGATACTCCTTCGGTCAGCTTCTAGGAATCCGGCGCCCCGGCATCGGGGCCGTCCGCTGCTTCCGGGTCGTCGGCTGAATCGGGGTCGTTCGCTGTATCGGGGTCGTCAGGACCGGGGCCCGCCGGGTTGGCAGCTGTTTGAACATCAGCGCGATCGCCGGCTGCAACGCCGGGACGATTGCTGGCTCCGGGGCCGAACAGAGCGGCCCACCAGACCTTGGTCAGGCCGGCTGCGACCGAGTCCGGATCGCGGTCACCCTGGGCCAGGTTCACCTGAAAGCTCCGTTCGGTCATCAGCACCAGGCCATCCGCCAAAGCTTCCGCGTCCAGCGAATCATCAACCGAACCTTCGCTCTGAAGCCGCCTGATCTGCTCGGTCGTGCCCTCGGTCACCGACTCGGTCAGGGCGGCCCAGATCTCGCGCACCTCTTCGTCGTAGGTGGCGGTTTCGAAGGCGAGCGCAAGCAGATCCGAGTTTTCGGCGAAGACCCGGGCGACATCGTAAATCGCCTTCTCGACCCCGCGGCGCGGATCGCCTTCCCTGGGCCAGCAATTCCCCAGCCGGTTCCGGTGGCTGGCAATCAGGTCCTCGAGCGCGCCCAGCAGCAACTCCTCTTTGTCGCCGAAGTAGACGTAGAAGGCACTGCGTGAGACCCCCGCCGCCCGGGTCACTCCCTCGACGGTCAGGTCCTTGAACGAGCCGGCGACCGCCTGGTCGAGCGCGGCCTGGATCAGCTCCTGACGGGTCCGTTCGTGCCGGCGACGGCGGTTGTGGCGGCGTTCAAGCGAATTCGGCACCGGCCAAGCCTACCCGCAGTGCCGGAGAGCACTGTTACTTCTTCTTGTTCTTTTTCTTCTTCTTGATCTCGAACTTGAGCTCGACCGTGGGGGTCGTGTTCGCCGACTCGTCCGTGGCGGCGACCCGAGCCACGTACTTGCCCGGCTTGGCCTTGAAGTCCGAGGTGCGCTTGGCGAAGTTGACCGCGTTGTAGCCGATGTGGTTGGACCACCGGCCGAAGCCGGCGAAGGAGCGGACCGTCTTCTTCTTTTTGCCGCCCTTCTTGATCTTTATGTAGTAGTCGGCCTCCACGGTGCCCCGCTCGTCGGTCGCGAAGTTCATCGTGGTTCCCTTGCCCTTGGGGCCGAGGACCGTATCCGACAGGTAGACCCCCTGAAAATCGGGTGGATCGATATCGAGATTGAGCGGCGCCTGCGGGCCGGGGTCGGAGTCGGGATCGCCCGGTGTGCTTGAGACCGTGACCACGCCGCGGACCGAGGCGTGCAGCTTGCATATGAACTCGTACTCGCCGGGCTGGTTGAACGTGACGGTGAAGGTATCGCCGAGAGGATGCGATTCAACCCTGACCGGGTCGGAGTCCCACTGGGTGGCGTTGGCCGGCTGCCCGGTGACGGAGTGCTGGGTATCGGGGCCGATCCAGTCCCAGGTGACCGACTCCCCGAGGTCTATCTGGGGATCCTGGGACCACTGGAAATCGCTGATCGATACCCGGGTGTTAGCGGCCTGCGCCGGACCGACCGTGATCGCCATGACCAGGAGGGCCCCGGCGAGGGAGGCGAGTATGGAGGCCGCGCGTCTCATTCGACCAGGTACCAGCCGCTCATGCCGTTGTGCAGATGTGAGAAGACGTGGCAGTGGTACAGCCAGCGACCGGGATTGTCCTCGGTGAACCGGAACTTGAACGAGTCTCCCGGGCCGAGCGTCTTGTTGTCTACGATCGTGCCGTCCGGCTCTTCCCAGCGGTGACCGTGCAGATGGAAGGTGTGGAAGTTGTCGTCGACCGCATAGACATGCATGGCCACGTCGTCGCCGACGTTGGCGGTGAAGGTCGGCGTATTCCCGGTGAATGATCGGCCGTTGACGCAGTCAAATGCACTCCGCAGGCCTGTGGCCGGCGGCAGAAAGCTGTGAAAGGCGATGAAGAATTCGCGATCGGGCTTGGGTTCGCCCTTGGGCCGGATCACCATAGGACCGAACAGGCCTTTGTAAACCGGGATCGGATCGATCGGACCGTGATCGTGGTACCACCAGGACCCCTCCGTACCTTCGTGGCATTCCCAGACGTAGGTGAACTCCCGGTTGGTCTGGACAAAGCCGCCCGGATCGGTCCAGTAACCCTTGTAGGCCCCGTCCATCTCGTTCGAATAGAACAACCCATGAGGATGCATTGTCACCGGGACCGGGCAGAGGTTGCGGAAATGGACCACGACCGTGTCGCCGACCGTGGCGTCGATCACCGGGCCCGGAATAGTCGCCGGAGCCAGCGGCTGCCCGAAATTTGCCGTGTAGGGACGGTAGCCGTAGGCGTCGAAGCTGGTCTTGCCCTTCTTGATGTTCTGGTTGAGCATCTGGTCCCGCTTCTTGCCGTTCTCGTTGGCCGGAATTATGTTCCAGCGGCGCGGCTCGGCAGAGATCCAGTACTCCTTGCGGTCTCCGGTGACCGCGGCGGCCTTGGTCAGCCCGGGGTTCCTGTTGGCGGCCGCGACCTTCGGCGGCACCTTCACGCCGGCGGCAAGCTTCTTGACGTCGGTCGGCTGGTCCTGGAAGACCTTCTGGCCGCCGATCGTGCAGAGCAGGGCACCCCCGGTGACGCCGAGGAAACTGCGGCGGTCCATCGGATTAAGCTCCATGATCGCTCCTCACTTTGAAACCTCGACCCGCATGGTCATCAGATAGTGAATCGAACAGGCGAACTGGTAGGTGCCCGGAACGGTGAAGGTCCGTTTGAATTCGAAGCCTACCGACGGGGAACTGGGGGTCCCGTAGTCGATTCGATTCACCCCTTTCGGACCGCTGACCAGGTTGACGTTGTGAGCGTCGTGGTTGACCGGGTTCCAGTACCAGAGCAGTGAGTCGCCGGCCTTGATGTGGACCACATCCGGATCGAAGTACTTGTCGCGCACGTCGATCTTGACCGTATCGCCCGGGGTCGAAGTCTTCTTCTTCGTGCCGGCGTACTTCTTCTTGACCCGCTTGATGCAGGACTTGCGCCTGGCCCGACTGCTTTTCTTGCGGCACCTCTTCAGCGCCTTGCGCTTTGCCTGCTTCGCCGAGCTGACGGTCGCAGAGCCGCCGGAAACCAGCGCGGTTCCCTGAGCCGCGTCGCTCTCCGAAGACAGAGCGACGGCACCAGTCGCGCCGGTCGTTCCCACGACCAACGCGACTGCCGCTGTCAGAATCAGGACCCATCTGCGCATGCCATGCCGGTCTCTAGTTGGAGACCTTCACATCCATCGTCATCTCGAAGTGAAGCGTGCAGACGAATGCGTAGCTGCCGGCCTTGGTGAACTGGCGCTTGAAGGTGTAGCTCGAGTCGGCCGTCGTCTGTGAGACAAAATCATTGCGGTTGACTCCGCTCGGGCCCTGGTTGAGGGTGGCGTTGTGCGGCTCACGTCCGCCGACGTCAGCCCAGGACCACTTGATCGAGTCGTTCACCTTGATGCTGACCGAGTT
>JAENXK010000114.1 GCA_016649615.1 Thermoleophilia bacterium | reverse complement strand
GCGAAGCCCGAGGCGGACGCGAAGCCCGAGGCGGAAGCGAAGAAGGTTGAAGCCAAGGCCGGGTCGGAGCCGGAGGGAAAGACAGAAGCTGAGGCCTCGAACGGTGAGGCAGGGGCCGAGGAACCGGAAGCCGACCCCAAGCCCAAGGCTGCGCCGAAGCCCAAGGCCGAAGCCAAGAGCTGACCGGCTCCGACTGGGGTCCGCCGGTTCTCAGTCGGATTTGGTCCGACTGTCGGACCTTTTCCTACGCAGTTCGTCCTTGGCTGCTCGACTTGTCCGTGGCGACCCGGCCGGTAGTGGCCGGGTAAATCGTCCGGGGGCTGGTCAGCCCAGGTCGGCTATGTGGTCGGCGATCCGCTGACTCGCCTTGCCATCCCAGAGCGGCGGCGGTGTGGCGTCCCGGTCGGGTCGATCGGCGAGCATCTTCGGGATCTGGTCGATCCGGGCCGGATCGAGGCCCAGTAGCACGTTGGTTCCCTGCTCGACCGTCACCGGGCGTTCGGTGTTGTCGCGCAGGGTGAAGCATGGAACCCCGAGGTAGGTCGTCTCCTCCTGGATCCCGCCGGAGTCGGTCAAGACCGCGCCGGCGTCGGCTTCCAGGGAGAGGAATTCCAGATAGCCGATCGGATCGACCAGGTGGAGACCGGACCCGACCGCCACCTCGGTCGCGAGGCGGGCCCGGGTCCGCGGGTGGACCGGGAAGATCACCGGCAACTCGGCAGCGATCCGGTCCAGGGCGGCAACTGCCTCAAAGAGCAGTGGCCCATCAACCAGGGCGGGACGGTGGAGGGTGACCAGCAGGTACCCGCCGGGACGAAGATCGTGATTGGAGCAGGCCTCGAGCGCCCGGAAGCGGTCCTCCAGGGCGACCAGGCTGTCGATCATCGTATTGCCGACCATGTGGACCTTCTCCGGGGAGATGCCCTCGATGGAGAGGTTGTTCAGGGCCTCTTCGCTGTGGACGTACAGCTGATCGGAGACGGCGTCGGTGAGGATCCGGTTGATCTCCTCGGGCATGGTCCGGTCGAAGCTCCTCAGCCCCGACTCGAGGTGAGCAACCGGGATACCCATCTTGACCGCGGTCAGGGCGGCGGCCAGGGTCGAATTTACGTCTCCCGGGACTACTACGAGGTCGGGCCGGGGATCGTCCAGCAGTGGTTCGAGCCGTTCCATCACCCGTGCCGTCTGCTGGGCGTGGCTGCCCGAGCCGACTTCAAGCATGTGGTCTGGTTCGGGGACGCCCAGTTCCTCGAAGAAGATCTGGGACATCATCCGGTCGTAGTGCTGGCCTGTGTGCACGATCACCTGCTCGCATTCGGGCATCCGGGCTCTCAGGGCAGCGATCAGGGGCGCCATCTTGACGAAGTTGGGACGGGTTCCCAGTACGTGGACGATTCGCATTCGCGCTCACCCTATCCCGGCATCGCGGCGGCACGGGCGCTCGGGAGCGGCTGACCATGACCTCACGGCGGGCCGCCGGAACGGTGCCCGGCACCGGTTTTTGATTGAATGCCGGGGCTGATGCCGAAGATGAAGACACATTCCGGGGCCAAGAAGCGGTTCAAGAGATCCGCAAACGGCAAGCTGCGCGGAAGGCGGGCTTACTCCAGCCATATCCTCGAGAAGAAGTCGCCGAAGCGCAAGCGGAAAATGACTCAGCCGGTTCATATTTCGGATACAGACGCGCCACGGGTCAACCGCCTCCTGGGAGGCAAGTAGATGTCCCGGGTAAAGCGTTCGGTTCACGCCCGCAAAAAGCGCCGCAAGGTACTCGAAGAGGCCAGGGGCTACAACGGCCGCAAGAGCTCTTCCTACAAGCTGGCCAAAGAGCAGGTTATGCGTTCGGGCGCCTACGCCTACCGTGACCGCCGGGTCCGCAAGCGTGAGTTCCGCCGGCTCTGGATCACCCGGATCAATGCCGCTGCCCGCCTCGAGGGCATGAGCTACTCCGAGCTGATGCACGGACTGAGCGCCGCCGGAATCGAAGTCAACCGCAAGATGCTCGCCGATATCGCGGTCAACGACCGCGACGACTTTCGCCGATTCGTCGAGATCGCCCGGGAGGGTGCCGCCGCCTGAAGCGGAACGGCACCTCTGAATCCCCCGGGCGGCTTCGCAAGTGCGAGCCGCCTCTTTTTTTTCGGAAACCGATGATCACCAGCCCCGACAACGAAAAACTGAAACTGGTCCGCAAGCTCAGGCTGAAAAAGCACCGGGCGAAGCTGGCCCTGTTCCTGACCGAGGGCGAGGACCTGGTCCGCTCAGGTTTTGCCTCGGGCCTGAAGCCCAGGGCACTGCTGACGCGTCCCGGTTTCGAGCCGGAGGGACCCGACGGTGGGCCGGCCGAACATGAAGAGGTCGAGCCGGATCTGCTCGACCGGGTCTCGGCAACTGGTTCGGGGACCAGGGTAATCGGGATCTGGCCTCAGCGGTGGGAGTCTGCTGAACGGCTTTCCGGGACATGCCTCTTCCTCGATGCGGTGGGGGACCCCGGCAACATGGGCACGATCATCCGCACGGTCGACGCGCTGCTTGAAGCGACGGTGGTGGTCGGCCCGGACTGCGTCGACCCTTATGCGCCGGGATCGGTCAGGGCCAGCATGGGTTCGATATTCGGCCAGCCACTGGTCCGGGCGACGATCGAACAGACCCCCGAACCCCGGATCGCGATGGTTGTCAGCGGCGGCGAAGCGCCGGGACCGCTCCGGGCACCGGTCACAATCTGCCTCGGATCCGAGCGCGAGGGGCTCTCTCCGGCCGTCCTGGATCATTGTGGCCTGAGCTGGACCGTGCGCCAGCGGAAGCAGGGTGCCGAGTCACTGAACGTCGCGGCTGCGGCGGCGATCGCCTGCGAGCGGATATCGTCGCCGATGGCAGCTGGAGAATCGAGCTGAGGAAGCAGATGACCGAACGGATCGAACAGATTGAGACCGAGGCCCGGGCGGCCGTAGCCGAAGCCGGCAGCGGGGCCGAACTCGAACAGCTCCGGGTCCGCTACCTGGGACGAAAGGCCGAACTGACTTCGATCCTGCGCGGGATCTCCGAACTCGAGCCCGATCAGCGGGGTCCGGTCGGCGGCGCAGCCAACCGGGCCAGAAAGGGACTCGAGCAGCTTTTCGAGACCCGCTCGGATGAGATCGCCTCGGCAGAGCTGGAGCAGTCACTCGCCGCGGAGCGGATCGACGTGACCCTGCCCGGCTCCCCGGCCCGGGCGGTCGGCCACCTGCACCCGATAACCCGTACCCGGCGCCTGATTGAAGACGTGATGATCGGCCTCGGCTATCAGGTGATGGAGGGCCCGGAGATCGAGCACGACTATTACAACTTCACCGCGCTCAACCATCCGCCGGATCACCCGGCGCGGATGCTCCAGGACACCTTCTACGTCGAGGTCCCCGAAGGCGGAGATTCCGGGGGCGGATCCCAGGACGTGCTTCTTCGGACCCACACTTCGCCGATGCAGGTCCGGGCGATGGAGGCAACGCCTCCACCGCTGTTCATGATCGTGCCCGGCAAGACCTACCGGCGGGACTCCGACGCCACCCATAGCCCGATGTTCCATCAGGTCGAGGGTCTTGCGGTGGGAGAGGGGATCACTCTGGCCGACCTCAAAGGAACGCTGCTGGCGATGCTGCGCGAGGTTTTCGGCCCCGACAGGGAGATCCGGATGCGGCCACACTTCTTCCCGTTCACCGAGCCGTCGGTTGAATTCGACGTCTCCTGCTTTCGCTGCAAAGGTTCGGGCACCCTGAGGAAAGGCGAACGCTGCGCGCTCTGCAAAGGGATCGGCTGGATCGAGCTCGGCGGGGCCGGCATGGTCGACCCCAACGTTTTCGGGTTTGTGCGGGAGTCGGGGTACGAGCCCGACTCGATCACCGGCTTCGCGTTCGGGTTCGGGATCGAACGGATCGCGATGCTGAGACATGGAGTCGGCGATCTGCGGCTCTTCTTCGACAATGACCTGCGGATGCTGGAGCAGTTCTCATGAGGATTCCCTGGTCGTGGATGACCGAGTACTGCGATCCGGACCTCGAACCCGGAGTGCTGGCCGAGAAGCTGGCCATGACCGGTACCGAGGTCGAACGGGTGGTCACCGTCGGCCCGCCGTCGGCCGACGGATTCGTGATCGGAAAAGTGAAATCGGCCGAACCTCACCCGGACGCCGACCGGCTGAGCGTCTGCGCGGTCGATGACGGCGAAGGGACGAGAACCATCGTCTGTGGTGCTCCCAACGTCGAGGCCGGCCAGACGGTCGTGGTCGCCCGGCCGGGGGCGGTGATGCCCGACGGCACGAAGATCCGTAAGGCGAAACTCCGGGGGGTCGCTTCCGAGGGGATGATCTGCTCCGAGTCCGAGCTCGGTCTCGGGATCGAAAGCGACGGAATACTGGCCCTGGGCGAGGACCTCGTGACCACCAGGGGCGCCGGGGCCGGCAAACCGGTACTCCCCGGTACCGCAGCCGACGACGTTTTGCCCCTCTGCGAACCGGTGCTCGAACTCGAGGTCACTCCCAACCGGACTGACTGCTTCAGCCTTTACGGGGTTGCCCGTGAGACCCACGCGATCACCGGGGCCGAGCTGGCTCCGGCCCCCTGGAACGTCGCCGATCCGCTTCCGGTCGGGGTCACCGACGGCCGGGTCTCGATCTCCGTCGCCGACCCCGAGGGATGTCCGCGATTCACCGCCCGGGTCTATGAGGACGTGCAGGTGGGCCCATCACCACTGTGGTTGAGGTCCCGGCTCATCGCGGCGGGCCAGCGCCCGATAAACAACGTGGTTGACATCACCAACTACGTGATGTGGCTCACCGGTCAGCCGATGCACGCCTACGACCTGGACCGGATACCCGGCGGAGAGCTCGAAGTGCGGCGGTCAAAAGCCGGGGAATCGATCGCGACCCTCGACGGCGCCGAGCATGATCTCCCGGAAGGCACGATCCTCGTCTGCGATCGGGACGGTCCGGCCGGAATCGGCGGGGTGATGGGCGGCTCGGCCTCCGAGGTCTCGGAGCAGACGACCACCGTCCTGATGGAGGCGGCGACCTGGAACGGCCCCGCAATCCTGAGGGCCTCGCGCGATCTGAACCTGCGCTCGGAAGCTTCTTCGCGGTTCGAGAAGCAGCTACACCCCGAGTTGGCGCTCAGGGCCCAGGCCGTGGCGGGAAGCCTGATGGACGAGCTCTGCGGAGCGAACGGAGGCGAAGGCCTGATCGACGTGTACGTGCCACTTGCGGAAAGTGCGCCCGTCCGTTTGCGGGCCGGCAGGGTGGAGCGCGTTCTCGGTCTGGAGATCGATCCCGGCGAGCAGGTGAGGGCGCTCGAAGCGCTCGGATTCGGAGTCGAGCCGGAAGGGGACGATCTGCTCGTCACCGTGCCTCCGGACCGCTGGTTCGATGTGACCAGGGAGATCGACCTGGTTGAGGAGGTCGGCCGGGTGAGCGACCTCGACCGCAGGCTTCCGGCGACCCTGCCGTCCGGGCCGGGACGGGTCGGCAGGCTAAGCCGGCAGCAGGTGCTGCAGCGCCGGGCCGAGGACTCGCTGCGCGAAGCCGGATTCAGCGAAATTGTCGGCTGGAGCTTCACCGACCCCGGGGAGACCGGCCGGTTACGGCTGGCCGCGCCCGACCACAGGGCCGGAGCGGTGACCCTGTCCAATCCACTTTCGGAGGACCAGTCGGTCATGCGGACGACGCTGCTCGGCTCGCTGCTCGGCGCAGCACGGCGCAACCTCGCGCGGGGTGCCGCGGGGGTGGCACTGTTCGAGTCCGGTCGCGTGTATCTGCCGGCCGGCGAACCCGGGCCGGGGCCGCTGGGAGGGGATTTCCCGGGCAACTGGGGCCCTCCGGTCAACGAACCACAGCGTCTCTGTCTCGTCGCCACCGGAGCGATCGATCCGGACTCGTGGAACCAGGCGCCGGTACAGACCGACTTCTTCCTGGTCAAAGGCGTTCTGGAGAGGCTGGCCGCCGGGCTCGGAATCGAGGTCGAGGTGCGGGCCCCTGACGACCCCTCGGACCAGCCGTTCCTCCACCCGGTCCGCAGCGGTGAGGTTCTGAGCAATGGCCGGG
>JAENXK010000192.1 GCA_016649615.1 Thermoleophilia bacterium | reverse complement strand
GGTTGGCTCGCCCTCTTTTGTAGGTTCAGGAGTGATGACACCTCAGATCAAACGCCAGACCGCTCCGGAGGGCTCCTCGCCCGTCCGGGTGCCCGAGGTTCTCGATTCGGGCTGGGTCTCGGTCGACCCCTGGTGGGGAAAAATCCAGCCCCTGGAGCAGCACCCCGGCCTGAGGACGTTCGGCGAGCTCGAAGTGATCGAGCATATGAAGTCGGGCGGCGCTCTGGTCGACACCCGGCGGCCCGAGTACACGGAAGCGAGCGGGACCCTTCCGGGAGCGAAGCTCATTCACTGGGAGGAGGTCGAGAACCGACAGGACGAGATCGACCCGGAGCGGCTCACCGTGCTCTTCTGTAACGGTCCGCAGTGCACCGCAACCCCGCGCGCGATCAAGATCCTGCTCGAGCTGGGCCGTGACCCTGCCGGCCTCGCCTACTACCGGGGCGGCATCCGCGACTGGATAACGCTCGGCCTGGCGACGGTGGCTCCCCCGGGCTCAGGCGAGCAGGCCGACTGAGCCGGCCGACCAGGGGTTCCGCCTGAACTAGGGCCTGGCCGGGACCTCGGGCCGGCCGAGGTCGTAGGTCTGGTAGGCGCCGAACCTGCGGAAGGTCTTGTGGGTCGGGCCGTGGTAATCGGACGATGCGGTCGCGGCGATTCCCAGCTCCCGGGCGAGCCCGAGCAGGTGCGCGGTCTGCTCGCGGGTGTGTGAAGGGTAGAAGACTTCGATCCCGCCGATGTCGAGCGAGCGGATCAGCCGCTCGACCTTTGCCGGCTCCTTGACGTCCCAGTAGGGGTGAGCCAGGACTGCGACGCCACCGGCCTCCTGGATCAGCTTGCAGGCCTTACCGGCGGTCGGCCACTTGCGGGAGACGAACGCCTTGGCGCCGGGCACCAGGTACTCCTCGAAGAACGGGCCCATGTTGTCGGCGGCCCCGGCGGCGTGGGCGATGTGGGGACGGCCGATCGAATCGGCCGAACCGGCTTCCCGCTTGGCATCCTCGAGGGTGATGTCGAAGCCGAAGCCGCGCAGGTTCTCGACGATCTCCCCGGCCCGCTCGACCCGCTCCTGCTGGGCCCTTTCGCAGGCCGGTTCCATCTTCTCGAGATCAATCCAGTATCCGCAGATGTGAAGGTCCTCGGCGTACTCGTGGACCGACGACATCTCGATCGCCGGCACGACCTCGACCCCGAGCCGTTCGCCCGCCTCGATCGCGGCCGGAACCCCGGTCACACCGTCGTGATCGGTCAGCGCCAGCACCTCGACTCCCGCCTCGGCGGCCTTCTCGACCACCTCCGCCGGCGGGAGCTGTCCGTCAGAAACCGTGGAATGACTCTGGAGTTCGATCATCGCCCGGGAGAGGATAGTCGCGGCCGGTTGATGCCGGGCCGCCGTCTGTGTCACAACGCAAATAGACTGCGGCGAATGTTCGAGAAGGTTCTGATCGCCAACCGGGGCGAGATCGCTATCCGAATCGCCCGCACCCTCAAAGAGATGGGAATCACCTCGGTCGCGGTCTACTCCGAAGCCGACCGGGACGCGCCGCACGTCCAGGCCTGCGATGAAGCGTTTCTGATCGGACCGGCGGTTGCCGCCGAGAGTTATCTGTCGATCGAGAAGATCCTCGGCGCCGCCAGAGAGTCAGGGGCCGAAGCAATTCATCCCGGCTACGGTTTTCTGGCCGAGAATGCCGCATTCGCCCGGGCCTGCGACGAAGCCGGGGTAGTTTTCATCGGGCCACCGGCCAGCGCCATCGATGCGATGGGTTCCAAGACCCGGGCGCGCGAGATCATGGCCGAGGCAGGGGTACCGATCGTGCCCGGGGCCACCGCGCCGGCTGCGGACCTCCAGGAGGCCAGGCAGCAGGCCGACGAAGCCGGTTTTCCGGTCGCCTGCAAGGCGGTCGGTGGTGGCGGTGGCAAGGGGTTCCGCGTCGCCCTGACCCCGGACGACCTTCAGGAGGCCTTTGAGGGTGCCGCCCGCGAAGGTGAAAAGTTCTTCTCCGACGACCGGGTCTACGTCGAGCGGTATCTGGAGGATCCCCGCCACGTCGAGGTCCAGGTACTCGCGGACCACCACGGCAACGTGATCCACCTCGGCGAGCGGGACTGCTCGATCCAGCGCCGGCACCAGAAGGTGATCGAAGAGTCCCCCGGGCCGCGTGTGGACCAGGAGATGCGCGACCGGATCGGCAAGATCGCCACCGATGCGGCCAGGGCTGTCGGGTACTTCTCGGCCGGCACGGTCGAGGGCATGCAGGCCGGCTCTGACTACTTCTTTCTCGAGATGAACACGCGGGTTCAGGTCGAGCACTGCGTGACCGAAATGGTCACCGGAATCGACATCGTCCGCGAAACGATCAAGATCGCCGCAGGGGAGCACCTCTCGATCTCCCAGGACGAGGTCACGATGGCCGGCCACGCGATCGAGTGCCGGATCAACGCCGAGAAGGCCGACAAGAACTTTGCCCCGGCACCGGGCCTGATCACCTCCTACCGCGAGCCCTCGGGGCCCGGCGTCCGGGTTGACTCCGGCGTGATCGCGGGATCGGAAGTCACCCCGATGTACGACCCGATGATCGCCAAGCTGATCGTCTGGGACAGCGATCGCGAGACGGCCACCCGTCGAATGCTGCGAGCGCTGGACGAGTATCAGATCGGCGGCCTTTCGACCCTGATTCCCTTCCACAAAGCGATTCTCGCGACCGAGCAGTGGGACCGCGGCGAGACCTGCCGCGACCTGATGGAAGACAGGAAGTGGCTGAAGACCACCGCCCCCCCGGCCGGGGATGAACTCTCCCCGGCGGAAGAAGGCGGACCCGGGAAGGTCGCGCGCGACTACCAGGTCG
>JAENXK010000122.1 GCA_016649615.1 Thermoleophilia bacterium | reverse complement strand
GGTCGCGTCGGCGGTGGACGGCCTCGATGCCGAGCGGGTCGCGGCGACGATCGAGGCCGGGGGCGAGGTCGGGATCAACATCGAAGGCAAGGACCACACGCTCGAGCCGGAAGACCTGATCATGTCGATGGAGCCGGTCGCCGGCTATCAGGTCGAGTCGGAATCCGGGCACGCGGTCGCACTCGCGCTCGAGCTCGACGACGACCTGATCCGGGAAGGACTGGCCCGCGAGATCGTGCACGCCGTCCAGAACGCGCGCAAGGAGGCCGGCCTGGAGATCACCGACCGGATCGCGCTGACCCTCGGCGGAGACCCCGGTCTGCTCGACGCCGCCGAAAGGCATCGCGAATACGTCGGCGACGAGGTCCTGGCAAGCTCGATGTCGCTCGACGCTACCGCTGAGCCGGCGGCCACCGCGACGATCGAGGGCAGGGAGCTGAACATCGCGGTCAGCCGAATCGAACCTTGAGTCTCAAACGGGCGCTCTGGATCGGAGCCGTCTTCACCGTCCTGATGGTCGTCTCCCTGGCGAGCGGACTGGTCACCGGAGCCCTGGAGCTGCTGCTCTGGGGCCTGGCCCTGATCCTCGGTTGGGTCTGGCTACTCCAACGCGCCGGTCCCCGCGGCACCCGCTAGGCGGACCACCACCCGCCGGACGGTCCGCAGGCCCGGTCCGGCCCGACCGGGACCGGACCCCGGGGTGGCTCCGTGGTCCCGGCCCGATCAGTCCCGGGGTTCGGGAATGATCAGATCGGATTTGGCCGAGTCAGAGAACTTGACCCAGCAGTGTTCCGGTTGCGCCCCGGCGACCTCGACCAGAGCGTCCTCGATCCGCTTGGCGATCTCGGCTTTCTGCTCGTTGGATCGGCCTTCGTACCAGTGAACCTGAACGAACGGCATGTTCTTACCCGGTATCCCTAGGCCGAAAGGACCGGCTCGAGTTCGGCCATGAGCTTGCGCTTGGGCATCGCTCCGATCAACTTCTTGACCATGGCGCCGTCGCTGAGCACGATCATCGTCGGAATCGAAAGTACCTCGTACTGAGCCGCGGTCTGGGGATTCTCATCGATGTTGAGGCTGATGATCTTGAGGTCGTCGCGTTCACCGTCGATCTCTTCGAGCACGGGATGGACGACCCGGCAGGGACCGCACCAGGGGGCCCAGAAATCGACCAGCACCAAACCCTCGTAGTCGAGTGCCTCGGATTTGAAAGTCGCGTCAGTTACTGGTGAGAGTGACATTTATGGTCTCCTGATCGGTTGGTCGATTACGTCTTGCTTCGTCACTGATACTCCATACTATACAAAATGAAGTGAGGCCCCCCGGGTCTCCCCCGCTCCGTAGCGCCACCGGCTACCCGCGGGAAGCCCTGCGGGCAAACCTCATCGCCGGAACCCGCCAGGCAGCTTCCGCGACGATCGCCGTACTCATCTTCGAATCGCCGATCCGCCGTTCGCGGAAAGTGATCGGGACCTCGATCACCTCGAAGCCGGCTTCGAGCACCCTGTAGGTCATCTCGACCTGGAACGAATAGCCCGAAGCAGCGACCCGCTCCAGATCGATCGTCTCGAGGACCTCCCGGCGAAAGCATTTGAAGCCGCCGGTCAGGTCGCGGACCGGGACCCCGAGCAGCTTCCGTGCATAAAGGCTGCCGCCGCGGCTCAGCAGGCGCCGGGTCCGGCCCCACTCGGTGATCCCGCCGCCGGGAACGTAACGGGAGCCGATCACCAGATCGGCCAGTTCAGAGGCGGCCAGCAGCCGCGGAAGGTAGGCCGGATCGTGGGAGAAGTCGGCGTCCATCTGAACGATCAGCCCGGCATCCTCTTCCAGCGCACGCCGGAACCCGGCCAGATAGGCGGGGCCGATGCCTTCCTTTTCGGGGCGGTGCAGAACTTCAACCGACGAATTCCCGGCGGCCAAGCGATCGGCGATCCTGCCGGTACCGTCGGGCGAGTTGTCGTCGACGATCAGGATCCTGTCCCGCTCGTCCAGCTTCGGCCCTAGCGCCTCGACCATCGGCCCGACGTTGTCGGCCTCGTTGTAAGTCGGCAGGATCACCCAGACTGGGCCGCGCGGGACTGATTCGCGATCGGGCACGGTCGGATGCTATGCCAAGCAACTTACGATCGGGTGTGGTCTTCACCGATCCGGCCCGGTCGTCGCCTAAGGTTGGCCCATGACCAACGCCGAGATAGCCACAGCCCTCGAGGAGCTGGCTGTGCTCTACCAGCTCGACGGAGCCGACCGTTACCGGGTGCTCGCCTACACCAATGCCGCACGGACGATCAGGGACCAGGGTAAATCGGTCGAGCAGATGGCCCTGCAGGGCCAGGTGACCGGGCTGCAGGGGATCGGCGAAACACTCGAGGAAAAGATCATCGCGCTGGTCGAGACGGGTGACATCCCGGCCGCGGTGAAACTCAAGGAAAAGCTCCCGGCCGGGCTGATCGAGATCAACCGGATCCCAGGGCTCGGCCCCAAGACCGTCCGCCGGCTCCACGACGAGCTGGGAGTGGCCACGCCGGAGGAATTGCGCGAGGCGGCGGAGGACCAGCAGGTCAGGAAGCTGAAGGGCCTCGGTCCCAAGGTGGAGGAAAACATCATCGCCGGGCTCGAAAACCTGGCTGACCAGCCCGAGGGCCCGTCGCGCCGGAGGCTCGACCAGATCCGCCCGGTAGCCGAGGAGCTGGTCGAAGCCCTGCGGGTCCACCCGGCCTGCGCCCGGGCGGAAATCGCAGGATCGGTGCGCCGCATGACCGACACCTGCAAGGACATCGACCTGATCGCCACCTCGGATTCCCCGCTTGATATCTCGACCCATATGGCCGGGCTCGACTCGGTGGCATCTGCCGGCAACCCGAGCGAAAAGGGGGTGAAGCTCGAAACGCACTCGGGAATCGGGGTGGACATACGGATCGTGGGCCCCGACGCCTTCGGCAACCTGCTGCAGCATTTCACCGGATCGGTCGCCCACAACACCGAGCTGCGCGAAGTCGCGGTGGCCGAGGGGCTGCATGTATCCGAACACGGCATCGAGGACGAACGAACCGGAGAGACCGAACGGTTCGCCGGCGAAGATGAGGTCTACCGCCGGCTCGGCTACGAGTTCATCGTGCCGGAACTGCGGGAAAACCGGGGCGAGCTCGAGGCCGCCCGCGAGGGCAGGCTGCCGGATCTGGTCGAACTCGACCAGATCCGGGGCGATCTCCACTCCCACACAACCCTCTCTGACGGCAAGGCGACGCTGGAGGAGATGGCCGATGCCGCGCGAGGGATCGGTTACGAGTACCTGGCGATCACCGACCACTCGGCCACTCACGGCTTCGGCGATCACGTCACCGCCGACCGGCTCTGGCGGAGAATCGAGGAGATCAGGGATTACAACCGCGACTCGACCGACGACTTCCGCCTGCTGGCCGGCTCCGAGGTCAACATCCAGACCGACGGCACCCTCGACTATGAAGACGACCTGCTCGCCGAGCTCGACTGGGTGATCGCCTCGATCCACACCGCCTTCAAGGACGACTCCGACTACATGACCGCCAGGATGATCGCGGCGATCGAACACCCGGAGGTCGACTGCATCGGCCACCCGACCGGGCGGCTCCTGGACCGGCGCCCGCCTTACCCCCTGAACATCGAGGCCGTGATCGGGGCAGCTGCGGCCAACGACACGGTCTTCGAGATAAACGGCAACCCGAACCGTCGAGACCTCTCCGACATCCACGCCCGCATGGCTTCGGAGGCCGGGGTCAAGCTCGTCCTCAACACCGACGCCCACTGGACCGCCGGACTCGGACTGATGGAGTACGCGGTCGCCACCGCCCGCCGGGCCTGGCTGGGGCCGGCTCAGATCCTCAACACCGGTCCCTGGTGGGGCTGAGCCCCGCCGCGCTCAGAAGGTCGTGAAACCCGGCGAGCGCAGCAGTTTGACCGGCCGGAACGCCGAGCCGGATTCGACCAGAAACCGAACCCCGTCACGCCCCTCGATCGCCAGCACCGCACCCTCGCGATTGCGCCAGGCCAGCGCCACGAGCAGCGCATAGCCGCTGCCGACCATCGCAACTTCGGGGAAGACGATGCCGAGCCCGCCGGCGACCAACACGGCGAGCAGAATCGGCCAGAGCCTCGCCCAGGCGATTCTTCCCGGCGGCGGCAGCGACATCCCGGGGGCCGATGAGGTGACGGTCCGGGCTCGGGCCAGGATGCCGCGCATCGAGTCGGCCGCCCGCTCGGGCCTCCCCGCGAGGAGACCGATCCAGGTCGCCACCAGCCACCAGACCACACCGACGATCAGGACGGTTTCGTTCTGGTCGCGCTGCGCACCGATCACCGCGATCGCCCCGAGCGCGGTCGCCCCCCCTGCGGTCAGGAACACCGTGGCGCGGAGCAGTTCGACGAACGGCATGGCCGGTGACTACCGGTCGGCAGCCGGGACCGGTCGCCAGGCGGGTCGGCCTTCCGGATCAGGCATCGTGCGCCGCCAGGCGGGCAATCAGAGCGATCCACTCGTCAGATTCGGTGACCAGGACGTCCGCCCGCTCGAACAGTTCTTCCGGGCCCTCGCTCGAGCCGACCGCGACCACCAGCAGGTTCGGTATCTGACCCATGTCTCGCATTTCCTGGAGCCGCCTGACCGCTTCCAGGTCGGTTTTGTCGTCGCCGGCGAAAACCACGGTTTCGAATCCGTTCGCGGCGAGCAGACGTTCCACCGCACCGGCCTTGCCCTCCATGTCTGGCGGCCTCAGCTCGAGCACCTTGCGACCCCAGTGGGCGGTCAGATCTACCGCGATGGCGTGATCGGCGATCTGGCGGACGAGCGCTTCGGTCCGCGGGCCGGCGCCCCGCCAGTGAAGTGCCTGAATCGGGCCTTTGTCCTCGAGGCGGATCTTGGCCTCGACCCAGACCGGACTGTCGTTGTCGGCGATGAAGCGCGCTGCACGATCGACCTGTTCGGAGTCCAGCCGGATCTCGGGTTGTTCGTCTCCGGGCCGCAGCAGTTCGAGCCCGTGGTTGCCGAAATAGGTGACGCCTTCGGCCCCCACCATGCTGCGCCCGACCAGGGCCGGCCTTCCGGTCACGCAGGCGACCAGTCCCAGCCTCTCGCAAAGGACATCGAGGCTCTTCGTGGCCTTGGCCGGGACGCGGGCGTTCTCCGGCCGGTCGACGATCCGGCAGAGGGTGCCGTCGATGTCGGACAGGAGAGCTGACCGCCCGGGGTCATCGAGGAGGATCGAGAGTTGGGATTCGGGCGTGCTCATTGGCGCAGAGTACCGGTCGCCATAGTATCGCCGGAATGGGACGCCGAAGAATCTGGAGCCTCGCCGCCGTGGGCACGCTCGCCGGAGCCTTCAGCGGACTGTTCGGGGTCGGCGGCGGACTGGTGATCGTGCCGATGCTGATCGCCCTGTTCGCCTACGGCGAGCGCCTCGCGGCCGGTACCAGCCTGGCCGCGATCATCGTGATCGCGCTGCTGGCAGTGGCGCTTCACGGCGGGTTCTACGGCAAGGTCGATCTCGGCACCGGGCTGATCCTGGCCGTCCCGGCGATCGTCGGAGTCATTTTCGGCACCGCACTCCAGCAGCGCATCCCCGAACGGGCGGTCTCGCTGATCTTTTCGGTCATCCTGATCGGGG
>JAENXK010000110.1 GCA_016649615.1 Thermoleophilia bacterium | reverse complement strand
CGCGCCCTCGGAAAAGACTCCGGCCTTGGGCACCCCGGCGGTGGCGACGTCGCCGACCGCATACACGTCCGGGTACTTCGTCCTGAGGGTGGCCGACTCGACCGGGACGTAACCGTCCTCGGTCATGCCGCTCTCGATGACTACGTCGGGGGCGCGGTGTATCGGCACCCCGAGAAACAGGTCGAACGGCACCTCGGCGCCGTCATCAAGTACGGCGACACTCCGCGCCGGATCGAGCGAGCTGACCCGGCGACCGGTAATCAGATTGATGTCCCTTGCGTTGAATTCGTTCTCGAGCGCGGCCGAGGTTTCGGGCGAAGGCGGCACCGGCGAGGGGAGCGGAATCACGAACGTGATCTGGCAGGCGTCCCGCACGCCGCGCCCGGTCAGCTCGTCGTGGAGCAGTAGGGCACATTCACTCGGCGCTGGCGGGCACTTGAACGGCGCGTCGCAGACTCCGATGACCGCGTGTCCCTCGGAGAATTCGGGAATGATCCCGGCCAGCCGCTCGGCGCCCGGCACGGAATAGAACTCGTTCCCGGCCTCGGCCAGGCCCGGCGTACCGTCCATGTCGTAATCGGCGCCGAGTGCGATCACCAGGACGTCGGCATCGTGGACCCCGGCATCGGTGGTGACCCGGCGAGCCTCGGGATCGATCGCGGTCACCGTCTCGCGCAACAGCGTCACGCCCGGCTTGGTGAAGTCCCGGTACGGGTGCCGGACGGCGTCGGGCGTGGTCCGGCCGAACATCACGTCGAGTTTGGAAAAACCGAAAACGAACGATTCGCTGCTGTCGATAAGGGTCACCTCGACCTGGTCGCCCACAGCTTCCGACAGCATGCTGGAAAGCTCGAGGCCGCCGAATCCCGCACCGAGGATCACTATCCGTTTGCTCATCGGCCGAGCCTATAGCCGGTCGGTTCAGCCGTCCGGATCGTCATCCGGAGAGGCGGCCAGAAGGCGGCGCTTCTCCTCGGCGAACTCTTCGTCGGTGAGCGCTCCGGAGTCCTTCAATGAGTTCAGTTGCTGCAGGCGCTCGAGCCGCGCCGTTTCCGGATCGGCCGGTTCCTGCTTCCCCTTGCGGGAGGAACCGATCCCGGCGACCGCGGTCGAGGCCCGCTTCCAGCCCCCGGCCGCACCCTGCTTGACGCTCTCGACCCGCTCTCCGCGCCGCCTGGTCCTGTTTTCGGATCCCGCTTCGTCCGGAAACTCGGCGATGACCTGCCGGCGCAATACTTCGGTTCCGATCAGCAGGAAGAGGCCGATGAGCACGAAGGCGTCGAGCCGGTCCATCGCCCCGCCGGGTGACCACCAGGTGAGCAGCAACAGAAGCACGATCGCCGCCGGAAAGGCGATCCACGGCTCGGCCAGGTACGGGGCGAGTGCCGAGCGGATCCTGACGGCCGGCCGGGTCGGGCCGGCCAGGAGCGCACCGAGAAACAGCAGGATGCCGAAGAAAGTCGCGCTGCGTGCCATTCGGGCGAGCTCATCGGTGGCTATTCCCCAAGCCGCGTCCGCAGCAGGCTCGATATCCGACCCGACGTCGAGCGCCGATATCAAAGCGTTACCTCCCAGCGACCGCGCGATCAGTACCAACAGCCCGAGAGCGACAAACGCGATGCCGACGTTGCGCAGGGCGACCCGCCGCCATCCCCTGGCCAGGATGACCGCGAGGGCGAACAGGCCGAGGGCGAGCACGTATATGACCCAATCCACGGTCTGGAAGGCATCGACTGCGCTCTGTGCCGCCTCCAGGTCGTCGGACTTGAACACCTCGATCTGGCCGGCATCCGCTGGCAGTTTGTCAACCAGGTCCGTACCGATGCCGATGTCGGCCGTCACCTGTTCAAGCAGCCCCTTCACGTCGATCACCACGTCGCCCTGACTGGTTGAAACGTTGTCGCTGCCGCCTTCGAGAATCGCCACGAAGGTAGCGTGGGCGGCGCGGTTTGCGTTCTCCCATATCGACTGGGCCGCGGGGCGGGAGAGCACTTCATTTGCGGCTTTGTCGGCGACCTGGCGGAGGCCGCCCGCGGCCGGCCCGGCCAGCCCCTTGACTTCGGGGGGCAGAAGAGTCTTCACTTCAGCCTCGACGTCGACGTTGTCGTAGAGCTGGTCAACGAGGAAAACCGACAGGGCCTGCCGGATCTCGTCATTCTCGATCATCTTGCCGCTGGTCTCTACCCAGGTATCGGTCTCCAGGGTCTGGCGGAGCACCCAGGTCGACATGATCGAGAGAAATCCGACGAACACCGCGACGACGGTCAGTGTCATGACCAGTTTGCGATGCGGTCGCGCCTTGCCCGAACTCACCGCCTCGCCGGAGTCGGCCCCAGCTTCAGGGGGCCCGGCCTCAGCCTCGGTAGGCTCACTCTCGGTCTCCTCCGGGTCGGCCATCTCGCGAGACCATACTCGATAGATCCGCGGCGGAGGCAATCGCCGGGACCGGTCCGGTATAGGGTGGGGACCGATGGGGGGGAAACGAAAAACGGGGATCGGCAGTACGGCCCGCTCGGCCGGCATATCGCTGTCGATGCTGGTTGCCGCAATCCTGCTGCTGCCAGGAACGGCGCAGGCCTCGCCCTCCTACCCCGAGGCGGTTCTCCTCGTCTCCGGCTTCGAAACGGAATCGCCCTATACGAGTGCCTCGTCCGCCTGCGCGGGCAAAGAGGGCAGCGAGTGGAACCCGCCGGTCCCTACGGGGGCCGAACAAGTGGGAGTCGCCCATGCCCTGAGGCTGGCCGGGTACAACGTTTTCACTGCGCCCGTAGACAAGGGCGGCACTACTGCCCCGATTACACCCCCGTTGGCCTGCGCCGGGAAGGGCGAGCCGCTGCCCGACCCGAAGAGCAACGTGGTGATCAGCTCGAACGGAGGCACGGCCGACAACGGAGTCGCCCTGGCCAATCTGATTGCGTTCCTGCGGGACCGCTACGGGGTCACCGACCTCCACGTCGTCGGCCACTCGGACGGCGGCCTCTGGTCGAGGTCAGGGATCACCCAGAACGCGGCCTACGCCGGCGTGAACATCCAGAGCCTGACCACACTCGGTACCCCGCACACCGGCTCCTACCTGGCCGACCTGGCGATCGGGCTCAACGACGGCAACTGCGACTTCTCGAACCGGATCGAGCAGCGAATCTGCGACGTTCTGGTCCCGCTGGCCCGGTTGGTGGTGAAAAAGCTGGGAACGAAAGCTACCCGGGAGCTGACCAGCGGCTTCCTGACCACGTGGAACCCCAAGCAGCAAATCGGTAGCTGTCCAGTCAGCGTGATCGCCGGCGACCACGTCAACTTCGGGATCCCGTTTCTCGGCTACTACACGCCGTCCGACGGCCTGGTCGGCCTGTCCAGCGCCCAGGCGAGATGGGCGATCGACGTCAACGGACACCTGATTCCCGCCCCGGACATCCCCGACCTGCGCGAAGCCGGCGTCTACGACGTCGTGCACGGCGCCTCGGTCGGCTTCCTCAGCAAAAAGAACCTGCTCAACCAGCCACAGATCAGCCAGCAGGTCGCCGGGGAGACGATGCTGAGCGGTTCGGAGCCCTGCAACCAGCCCGCCGCGGCGCCCTCCCGGTCAGGAGCCGAGTCAAGTGCTGCCAAAGACCAGGTGCAGCGATTGAGAGGCCCGCTCTACCGGCTGGTCGCCGCCGACCGGCACGGCCGCCTGCCGAAGCCCGGCCCCGAGGACTTCGCGGTCACACCGCAAGGGGTGAGTGTGCGCTGCGGCTTCAACAAGCTCGGAGCCATCCCGGTGATGGGCGACCGGCAGCTGCGAATCCATCACCCCCGCGGCTGCGAGACCAGGCTGCGGGTCCGCAAACAGAGCGGCAAGGGAGTCCCGCGGGCGCTGATGCTGCGCTCGCATCCGGGTCGCCACGTCCTGTTGAGGCTGGAAGGAGATCGCGCCAGGATCCGGATCCGCGGTCAGTCTCCGAAGACCTTCAAGGCTCTCTACCTGAGCGGCAAAAAGTGGCATCGGCTGAAGCTGAACAACAAAGGCCGGACCAGTCTGCCGGAGGCTGACGGCGGAACGCTCAGCCTGCGGATCCGGGCCAGAGGCAGGGGCCGCGGCGTACCCGCCGATTCGGCCACCTTCACGATCCAGCGCTGAGCGGAGCCGGTGCTCGCACGACAAGAAACAGGAGGACACGGACAATGGGAATGAGCGAATACCCGATCCTTGCCAACATCGCGGTCAGCGATATCGGGAGGGCGAGGGAGTTCTATGAAGGCAAGCTGGGACTCACGGTCGCGGCGGTGCGCGGTGACGGGGGCGTCACCTATGACAGCGGCGGAGGGACCTCGCTCCACGTCTATTCATCGCCCGACAATGCCGGCCTCTCACGCGCAACCCAGGTCGGCTGGATCGCCCCGGATATCGACGAGGCCGTGGACGGCCTGGTGGCGGCAGGCGTCGAATTCGAACAGTACGACACCGAAGAAATCACAACGGACGGTCGGGGAATCGCCACGATAGGCGACGCCCGGGCGGCCTGGTTCAAGGATCCCGACGGGAACATCCTCGGCCTGATCACCTCCTGAAGCCCGATGGCCGGGCAGTTGCCCGGGTTCGATCACCGGGACGCCCGGTGCGCGGTCATCCTCGCGGCTGAGGTCAGGCGGCGTCTTCTTCGGCCTTGACCAGCGGTATTCCAGTGCGCCGGAGGTTGGCCAGGGTCGCCAGCACCACGAAAATCGCGAGCAGCCCGAAGGCGATGTCGCCCTCGCCGCCGGATATCGCATGGCCGACCAGCGGGATGACGATGATCGGCGGGATCAGGGCCGCCATGGTCATCAATGCCACCGGTTCGCCGGGGGCCCTCGGAAAGAGGTCCTGGGCCTCAGTCAACGCGGTTGCGTACGGGATGCCGAATCCGACCCCGATCAGCACTACGGCAGCGAACGCTGCTGCCCCGGCCGGTTCGAAAGTGATCGCCGCCAGCCCGATCGCCGCCAGCCCGAGAGATCCGGCCAGGAAGACGTGCGGCAGGCCCCGCTCCTGGAGCTTGGCGCCGAACTCCCGCACCAGCGCCGAGAGCCCGAACAGCACGAACGCAATTACACCGGCGAGCGCCTTGCGTACGTCGCCCTCCCGGACCAGGTACTCGATCAGCCAGGCGCTGAGAACCATCGGCACCCCGTAGATCGAAATGAAAAGCATCGCCAACCGGTAGACGCGGGCGTGCCGCAGGGCGGCACCGAGAAAGCCCTTGACCCGCTCGGAGGCAGTCGGGGCTGACTCGGCGTCCGAAGGGATCATGAGGAACGAGGCCACCGACAGCGCCGCGGCGATCAGGAACCCGACCCGCCAGTCGATACCGGCGTCGGAGAGCCCGCTGCCGATCAGAAGGGCAAGCGCGATCCCGAGCTGGATCGAAGCGCCGAAGACCCCGATCAATTTGACCCCTCCGGCGTTGCGTGCCCAGACCGCACCGAGCGGGTTCATCAGGGCGAAGCCGAAACCGACCAGGACGCGCCCGACCGCCAGGGTGGCGAATACCGGTGAGACCGCAAAAAGCAGATTGCCGGCGATGAACAACCCGCAGGAGAGCCTGAGCCCTTTGACCAGGCCGATGCGTTCGCCTATCTGGGCGGCGACGAGAAGCCCCACCACCGCGGACCCGAGAAAAAGCGTGCCCGAGAGAATTCCGACCACGCCCAGCGAAATGTCGAACTCGGCGGCAATCTCGGAGGCGACCGGACCGACCGTGCCTGCGTTCCAGGCCCCGCCGAGGCCGACCAGTGCCACCGCGATGTAGACCCGCGCGGGGATCGATTTGCCGGCCGTCGACTCCAACTCAGAGACCCGTTCGGGGCGGCGCGGCGATTTCGCGGACGCTCATTCGGTCAGCCTATCCGGAAAGGATCCCTGCCCTCGCGTCCCGGAAGGCGGGGCTAGAGGTGGAATCCTCCGAAACGATGATGGTGGTGTTCCGGGGTCTGTGCGGCTTCGGGCTCCACGTATGGCTTCTGCTTCGGTGCCACCAGCCACCAGGTGAGAACGGCGCAGACTGCCAACACCCCGACCAGTACCCAGATCGCGTTGCCCAGGGCGTAGGTGAACGCGTCGGCCGCCACCTGCTCGATCTGTTGGGTGACGCTCGGTGAATCCTGAGAGATCGCATCGATCGCTTCCTGTGAGCCGGCCAGCAGCCCGTCCAGCTGCTGCGTCTCTTTCCCGTCGAGGTTCACGCCCGCCTTGTCGAGTTCGCTCTCCAACTCGGCCCGCTGCAGACTCTGGAAGATCGCGCCGACCACCGCCAGCCCGATCGCG
>JAENXK010000237.1 GCA_016649615.1 Thermoleophilia bacterium | reverse complement strand
CGGCGGCCCGGACGGTGAATCCGGCGGCCCGGACGGTGAATCCGGCGGCCCAAATCCCCGTTTCTCCGCCGCGGACGGCGCTGTCGGAATAACCTTCACCCAATGAAGTTCACCGTGCTGGGAAAGTCCCCCGCCTGGCAGGACGCCGGTGGCGCCTGCAGCGGCTATCTGGTCACCGAGGACGCGACCGCGATCCTGCTCGATTGCGGCAACGGGGTGTTCGGCAAGCTGCGCCAGTTTCACGACTACGTCGACGTCGGGGCGGTCTTCATCTCTCACCTCCACGCCGATCACTATCTCGACCTTTTTCCGTTCGCGTTCGCCCTGCTGCTGGCTCCGCGCCAGCAGCCGGTGCCGGTCGACCGCTGGCCCGGCACCGACAGTCCCGCCCGTCCATTGCTCTACCTGCCGCCGGGCGGGTACGACCTGCTGCGTCAGGCCGCCGGGATAATCGGGCTGCCTTCGCTGATCGAGGACGCGTTCGAGGTCCGCGAGTACGACCCGGAAAGCCGGATCGAGCACGGGTCCCTGGCCGCGACCTTTCGCCAGGTCCCGCACTACACCGAGACCTGGGCGATCGATGTGACCGACCCTGCCGGCTCGCGGGTGACCTATGGGTCCGACTGCAGGCCGAACCGGGAACTGGTCGATTTCGCCAGGGGGACCGATCTGCTGGTCGCCGAAGCGACCCTGCCCCGGCCGGAGCGGTCCGGAGAGCGGGGTCATATGACTCCGGCCGAGGCCGGTGAGCATGCGGCGGCGTCGTCGGCCGGGCGCCTGGTGCTGACCCACATCTCGGACGAACTGGACCCCGAGTGGGCGGTGGCCGAGGCGAGAGGGCACTACGGGGGGTCAGTCGAGGTGGCCCGCGAGGGGATGGAGATCGATCTCTAAGCTATCGGTCAATGCCTGAGCGAGACCTTTTTGCCAACTTTGCCCGGATGCGCCGCGAGATGGACGAGATGCTCGGCGGCAGCTGGGGCCGGTCCGGATACGCCGGCCGCCGCTCCAGCGGCTTTTCACCGAACGTCGACGTCTATTACTGCGGCGACCCCCAGCGGGCCGTGGCCAAGTGCGACCTCGCCGGGATCGAGCTTTCGACCGTGGGCATCGAAGTATGCGGCCGCCAGCTCACGATCGTCGGCGAAAGGGCGGTCCAGGAAACGGAGGGCCGGGTCTACCAGCAGGTCGAGATCCCGACCGGGCCTTTCCGCCACGTGGTCGAACTGCAGGTCGACGTGGACGCCGACCGGGCGAGCGCGAGCTACGAGGACGGTGTACTCAGGGTCGACCTGCCGCTTCGAACCGACTCCGAGGTGACCCGCAGGGTTCCCGTGGACCGGGCCGGCCAAAGGCGCGACATAGATGGCTGACGACCCGCCCGACCGGGATCCCGGGTCTTCCGAGAACGGCGGCGGCACGATCGCGGTCGAATCGGTGCCGGTACTCGAGGTGGCCGAAAGCGGCGACGAAGTAGCGGCCATCCGTGAGGCGGAGTCCCTTCCGGAGGCGATGCCCGTCCTGCCGTTGCGTGAAACAGTCGCCTACCCCGACACCCTGACCCCGCTCGGGGTCGGTCAGGAGCGATCGATCAAGCTGGTCGACGACGT
>JAENXK010000172.1 GCA_016649615.1 Thermoleophilia bacterium | reverse complement strand
CCGCTCGGCGAGCATCAGGACCTGCTGATCTCGAACGTGTTCGCCCAGGCCGAGGCCCTGGCCTTCGGCAAGACGGTCAAACAGCTCGAGGATGAGGGGGTCGATGCCGAGCTGATCCCGCACCGCACCTTCCCCGGCAACAGGCCGACCACGACGATCATGGTCGACCGGCTCACCCCCCACTCGCTCGGCACCCTGGTCGCGCTCTACGAGCACTCCGTCTTCACCCAGGGGGCTATCTGGGGAATCGACTCATTCGACCAGTGGGGAGTCGAGCTGGGCAAGGCGCTGGCCCAGAAGATCATCCCCGAACTGACCGACGCATCAGCGCCCCGGCTCGAGCACGACAGCTCGACCAACAACCTGATTCGGCGCTACCGCAAGGCGCAGGACCGGCCTTGAGCCGGCGGTTCGAACGGTCGCGGTGATCTGATGGTCCGGGCGATTCTGTTCGATATCGACGGCACCCTGCTGACCACCGGCGGCGCCGGAGCCGCCGCCTGGAGCAAGGCGTTCGTCGATATCTACAAAACTCCAGTCGACATCGAGGCGGTGACCGAGTCGGGAATGCCCGATTCCGACGTCGCCTCGACCGCGTTCGCCTCGGTGATCAAGCGCAAGCCGAAGAAGTCGGAGATCGAGAAGCTGACTGAGCTATATCTGGAAAAGCTCCCGGAATCGGTCGCGGAATCGAAAAGGTATTGCCTGGCTCCCGGAATCACGCCTTTGCTCGAGCGGCTGAGCGACGCCGGCCTGCTACTCGGCCTGACCACCGGCAACATCGAGCCGGCGGCCCGGATCAAGCTCGAACGGGGCGACCTCAACCGGTTCTTCAGCTTCGGCGGTTTCGGCTCGGACTCGAACATCCGCTCTGAACTCACCCGAAAGGCGCTCGAGCGTGGGGTCGAGGCCTCGGGGGGCCGGCTCTCGGCTGACGAGTTCATCTCGGTCGGCGACACGCCCAGGGACGTCGAGGCCGGTCACACCATCGGGATCCGCGTGGTCGGTGTGGCCACCGGACACTTTCCGGTCGAAGACTTGAGCAGAGCCGGAGCCGACTGGGCCATCGAGACGGTCGAAAACGGCTTCCCCGTCTAGCCGCGTCACCACGACCCCGGGCTCGATCTCGGATGGGAAACCGGTTTCTCTGGGGGAAGACCGCGGCCCCCCGGGTCCGCCGCGGTAAGGTTGGGACATGGATCAACTCGTCGTGGTGGTTCACATGCTGTTCAAAAAGGGAGCAACGAAGGCAGCGATCGATCTGTTCGCTCCGACGATCGAGCTTTCCCAAAGAGAGCCAGGGTGTCTCAAGTTTGCCGTACACCAGGACATCGATGATCCGGATGTACTGGTGGTGGTTGAACAGTGGGAATCAAAAGCGGCTCACGACACCCATTTGAAGCAGCCCCACGTGCAGGAGCTCAACGAATCAGTGGCGCCGCTCATGGCCGGCGTCCCTAGAATCAGCGTCGGCAAATCGCTGGAGATAGGCGATCCGGCCAGAGGCGTGATCTAGAAAGTCGGCTGAATGGTCGCGCCTTTGGGACGCCCGGAGCCAGCGTCTACCGCTGGATCTTGACCGCGGTGCCCATCATGAATTGTGAAAGGCGGGCGATCCGGGGGTTATTCATCCTGACGCAGCCGTGCGAACGGGCCGAGCCCAGGGGGTCACGCAGGCTGGCTCCGGCACGGCCGTGAAAGGCGACCAGGCCGGGGCCCCCGTCGTAGCGAAGCAGCTTGTTGGAGTGCGCCGTAAGCGTGACCGTGTGGGTGCCGACGAAACCGTTTGGATCGGCCTGCTTTACCCGGTCATGGAGCGCGAACAACCCGGTAGGGGTCGGCGTCGATGGAGCCCCGACCACCACCTTGTGCCTTACGACCACGCGGCCCTTGCTGTAGACACGGAGCAGGCGTCGCGAGGTGTCGACCAGGATGAACCGGTTGGTGTGAGACAGTTGAACCCGGTCCCTGGGGATCCAGCCGGAAGTGCTATTGGGCCTCACGGGAAGCCTGACTTTGAGCCAGGTCTGCCCGCGTACTCGGCGGGATCCAAGCACCATCAGGCGCTGGCCTGAACCCGTCCATTTGGTCCTCGTCCTCGCGTACCAGACCGTGGCCGAGCCCCCCGGCCCAAGCCTCACCGCGGTGCCGGTCAGTGGCCTGGCGGTATAGGTGCCGCCCATACGCGAGGGCCCGGGTACCGATTTGTTCGGCAGCGACGAGAGGTGGATGCCCCGGTCAAGCTGTTCGACCTCGGGATCAGATGCCTGTCCCGCCGCGGGAAGGCCGACCAGAAGGGCAGCACACGCCGCCGCTGATATGGCGATCCGACGGGCGGGCAGCACTCGCCGTCACCTACCCGGTGACGGGAACGCGCTTCGGCCGGTTGATGACCTTCGGCCGCTTGACCCGCACCGTCTGGGTCGCCTTCTTGTTGCCGACCGTGACCACGTTCTTCAGCTTCGCGCCGGGATTGGTGTTGTTGTTGACCTTGGCGGTGTAGCTGAATGACTTGCCGTTCTTGGAGTAGGGCAGCCGCTTCACGTTCCAGCAGAGCTTGCCGTTGTCGAAGTAGGCCTTCTTACCCTTCTTGACCACGGTCATCTGGGACGGCAGCTTGTCGCAGACCTTCAGGTTCTTGGCGACCGAGCCCTTCTTGGTGTTCTTGACCGTGATCGTGTACTTGACCTTGTTACCGGGCCGGACGGTCTTCTTGTTCGCCTTCTTCTTCAGCACGATGTCCGGCTTGATCTGGGTGCAGACGACCGTGTCTGAATCACTTGCACCAGAGCCGTTTGTCGGGCTGGCGGTGGCGGTGTTGTCGTAGGTCGTGCACTCTGCGTTGTCGGTCGCTGCCCGGACCGTCACGCTGACCGAGGCGTTGGCGGCCAGGTCTCCGAAGTCGCAAGTCAGGGTGTTGCCTGCGATCGGCACGGTCACCGCGCAGGGATCACCGGCCGGCTGGTTGGTTATCTCCCAGTTGCCCTCCAGGTCGCCAGCGATTCCGCTAGGCAGATCATCGGTCAGAGCGACGTTTTTGGCGACGCCCGGACCGGCGTTGCTGACCTGGATCGTGAAGACCACGTCCTCGCCGGCCTTGATGTTGCCGTTGCCGGTCTTTGTGACCGAGAGGTTCGGCTGAAGGCAGGTCACCTGGCCGTCATCGCTGCCGTTCGGCGCGTTGCCGGCGGTGTAGCTGGCGGTGTTGTCGTAGACCCCGCAGTTGTCGCCGTCGGTCGGTGCCTTGACCGTGACCGACTCCGAGGCGCCCGCGGCCAGGTCGCCGAAGTCACAGTTCAGGACTCCACCGGCGATCTCGCAGTCGGGGTTGTCCGGGTCCTCGACCCAGGCACCGGCGGTGCCGGCGGGCAGGGTGTCGCTGACCGTAACGCCCTTGGCGGTGCCGGGTCCGGCGTTATCGACCTGGACCGTGAAGACCACGTCCTCGCCGGCGTTGATGTTCTGGGCATCCGGCGTCTTGGTCACCGAGAGGCCCGGCTTCTGGCAGGTCACCTGACCGTCATCGCT
>JAENXK010000065.1 GCA_016649615.1 Thermoleophilia bacterium | reverse complement strand
TCAATCGGCGCCTACTCGGAGGGTCTCTTTCACCTGATGACACACGCCTTCTTCAAGGCGCTGCTGTTCATGGCTGCCGGGTCGGTCATCGCGGCGATGGCCAACATGCAGAACATCGACAAGATGAAGGGCTTCGGCAAGGCGATGCCGTTCACCGCGGCGATGCTGATCATCGGCGCGTTCGCGCTGGCCGCTTTTCCCGGAACCTCGGGCTGGTTCTCCAAGGACGAGATCATTGACTACGCCAGCTTCCGCGGCGGGATCTACGAGATTATGGCCGTCGGGATGCTGATCGGGGCATTCCTGACCGCGATCTACTCGTACCGGATCATTTTCCGGATCCTGCCCGGGCCGCCCTGCGAGGAGGCCCAGCACCTGATCGACACCGGCGAGGTCGTTCACGCCAAGCCGGTGAATCCGCACACTCTCGAGCCTGAAGACACCGACGTCGGCTACCCGGGCAAGGACCACCACATCGCGGAACAGGCCCCGGGAATGAAGATCGGCATGGCCGTGCTCGGCTTCCTCGCCCTGTTCGGCGGGCTACTCCAGATACCCGGCGTCGACAACGTCGCCCACGACTTCCTCGAACCGACTTTCGCCGGCTCCCCGCTCAGCGAAATCCACCCGGACACCGGCGAATCCTGGCTCGGCCTCGGCAAGGGGGCCGTGATCTCGCTGTTCGGGCTGTTCGTGACCTGGCTGTTCTACATGAAGAAGCCCGGGATTCCGCCGGCACTCCTGAAGCGTTTCCCCCGGGTCCACGCCCTGCTGTTCAACAAGTGGTACTTCGACGAGATATTCGACTTCCTGATCGTCAATCCGATCAAGGGACTGGGCCGGTTCTTCAACAACTTCATCGAGCACGATCTGATCAATGGCATGACCCGCGGCACCGTCGTCCTCGTCCGCTCGGCCGGGGCCGCGGTGCGTGAAGTCCAGACCGGGATGCTTCGCAGCTACGCCGCACTGATGCTGGTCGGCATCGTCGCCATAGGCCTCTACTTCCTGATCCGGAGCATCTGATGCTGAACTCGATCCTCTGGACCCCGCTCATCTTCGGACTTGTCGCCATGCTGGTCCCGAAGCGGCTCGCTCCCTGGGCGGCCGGTACGGGTGCCGTGATCACGCTTGCCCTGGCGGTCGCGGTCCTGGTCGGCTTCGATCCCGACGGCGGCATGCAGTACGTGGTCGACACCGACTGGATCCCGGGTCTGGGGATCAGCTACAGCCTCGGGATCGACGGCATATCGATCTTCCTGGTGCTGTTGACCGCGCTCGCCTGGATCCCGGCCATTGCGTTCACCGCTCTTCGCGGGGTCGAGCGACCCGGCCTGTTCTTCCTGATGCTGGCCGCCGGCGAGACGGCCACTCTGGGTGCCTTTCTGGCCCAGGACCTGATCCTGTTCGTGCTCTTTTTCGACCTGATGATCGTGCCGTTCTACTTCCTGTTCGGGATCTGGGGCAGCGATCGCGACGGGGTTACCGTCCAGTCGGCGACGCTCAAGATGATCATCTTCACCCTGATCGGCTCGCTGCTGATGCTGGTCGCGGCGATCGCGGCGGGGGTGATCGCGGCCGACGGCGGCCCGCTCACCTTCTCGATCGCAGAGCTGACCGAGAAGGGGCTGCCGAACGGCTCCCAGAACTGGATCTTCTGGTTCTTCGCCGCCGCATTCCTGGTCAAGATGCCGGCTTTCCCACTGCACGGCTGGATGCCCGATTCCTACCGGGCCGCGCCCTTGCCGGCCCTGGCGGTCTTCTCGGCAGTGCTCTCCAAGGTCGGCGCCTACGGATTTCTCCGCGTGGTGCTGCCGATCATGCCCGACGCGACCGAGCTGTTCCAGACGGCGATGCTGGTCATCGCGCTCGGCTCGATCATCTACGGCTCGTTCATGGCCTTCACCAGGTTCGACCTCCGTCTGATCCTGGGGTTCTCCTCGGTTGCGCAGCTCGGTTTCATCACCGCCGGGATCTTTGCTCTCAACGAGTCCGGCTCCGAGGGGGCGGTGCTGCAGATGGTCAACCACGGGCTGGTCGTGGTTCCGGCCTTTCTGATCGTCGCCCTGATCGCCGAGAGGACCGGCTCGGAGGAGCTCGGGCCGATGGGCGGGCTGGCCAAACGGGCACCCGTGTTCGCGGTGATTTTCCTGATCGTGACCATGGCGACCCTGGCGATCCCGGCCTCGGCCAACTTCATCGGCGAGTTCTTCATCCTCAACGGAATCTGGCAGACCGATATCGCGATCGCGATCATCGCTTCCAGCGGCGTCGTCTGGGCCGCCTTCTACGCCCTGAGGATGTACCAGCGGACGATGCACGACCCGCTGCCCGAGGGCGCCGACTCCAGGGAGATCTCGTTGCTTGACGCGCTGGTCGTGGTGCCGATGGTGCTCTGCGTGGTCGTGCTGGCCTTCAGCCCGCAACTGATCATCCACAGCTCTGAACCGGCGGTCGCCGAAAACGTCGAAAAGGTGTTCGATGAAGCAGGCGCCGGGTCGACTGCCGCATACGCATCGACCGCCGAACCGGACGAATCGCCTCACGGAACCGGGGACCCGGGTCACGAGGAGGGGTCCGAGTGAGCTTCGACTCTCCCACGATCGACTACGCCGGGCTGTCACCGATCATCAGCCTGACCGCCGGCCTGGTCGTGGTTGTCCTGGTCGCGGTCTTCGACTCGGTCAAGAGATTCGGCCCGGCACTGGCCCTAATGACCCTTGCAGTGACCGCCGGCTGCCTGATCTGGCAGTGGGGGACCGAGGCCGATCTGGTCGCCGGTGTGCTGCGCATCGACGGGCTGGCAATCACCCTCTCCCTGCTGGTAGTGGTTTCGGCTGCGGTGGCGATCCTGCTCTCCAGAGGCGATCCGGCTTCGGCCCAGGCCGGCGAGAGCGACTACCTCGGCCTGCTTCTGGGCTCGGTTCTCGGCATGGTCATGCTCACCCAGGCCAACAACATCCTCACTTTCTTCGTCGCCCTGGAGCTGCTCTCGATTCCGCTCTACGCGCTCTGCGGGACCAATTTGCGCCGCCGGGAGTCGCTCGAGTCCGGACTCAAGTACCTGATCGTCGGTTCGGTCGGTTCGGCAACCCTGCTCTACGGGCTGGCGATGATCTATGGCGGCTCGGGCGCCACCGGCTTCGCCGAAATCAGTCAGGGATTCACCGACGGCGGCTCCGATCTGCTCAACGACTCGCTGGTCCTTGTCGGAGTCGGCATGGTCGCGGTCGGGCTTTCGTTCAAGGTCTCGATCGCGCCGTTCCATCAGTGGACCCCGGACGTCTACCAGGGCGCCCCGACCCCGGTCACCACATTCATGGCGGTCGCGACCAAGGCGGCGGCGTTCGCGATCTTCACCCGTTTCTTTCTGGTCGCCCTGATCCCGCTGATCGACCAGTGGGACGTGATCCTGGCAGCGCTGGCCGCGACCTCGATCGTGGTCGGAAACGTCGGCGCGCTCGGACAGAACTCGCTCAAGCGCATGCTCGGTTATTCCGGCATCGCCCAGGCGGGCTACATGCTTTGCGGGATCGTGGTCGGGACCCAGGCCGGAGTCGACGCCCTGGTCTTTTACCTAGCTGCCTACGTGGCGATGAATCTGGCCGCATTCGCAGTGATCGTGATCCAGGAGCGGCGCACCGGATTCTCGGACAACATCGCTTCGCTCAAGGGACTCGGCCGGGAGAACCCGGCGGTGGCCTGGCCTTTGACCATCGCAATGCTCGCCCTCGCCGGCCTGCCGCCGACCGCCGGTTTCATCGGCAAGCTGTACCTGATCCAGGCGACGATCGAGGCCGACTGGACCTGGCTCGGTGTGATGATCGCGGTCGGAACGATGATCTCTCTGGCCTACTACCTCCGGGTCGTCGCCACGGTCTGGATGCGCGCTGAACCGGCGCCGGGCGGCCAGACCACAGCCGGGGCTTCTGCGGCGGCCGCCGGCGATGCAGCCGAATCGGCGATTGATGCCGGCGACCTGCCGCCGGCGATCGCCGGAGCCGCCCCGAATCCGTTCGAAGACCCGGAAGCCGGCCGTCGCTGGTACCTGATCGGGCCGGCCATCCTCGGTGCCGCGGCCACCATCTTCTTCGGGGTCATTCCGCAGCCGCTGGTCGAGTTCGCCCAGCAGGCCGGAAACGCCCTGGCCGCATACGTCTCCTGAGCCCCGGCTGCCGACCGCCTGCTAACTTTGCCGAGCGCACGGCAATCATCGCTTCAAGGAGTAGGAGTTGTTTCAGGTACGCATTCACGGCAGGGGAGGTCAAGGGGTGGTCACCGCCTCCGAGCTGCTGTCCGTGGCCGCGTTCGATGAAGGCCGCCACGCCCAGGCCTTTCCCACGTTCGGTTCCGAGCGCACCGGCGCCCCGGTGGTCTCTTTCTGCCGGATCGACGACAAAGCGATCCGGACCCGCGAGCCGGTTTCCCATCCGGACGCGGTGATCGTCCAGGACCCGACCCTGCTCCACCAGGTCGACCTGTTCGGCGGCCTCGACCCGGACGGCTACATCCTGCTGAACAGCGAGCGGGGCTTCGACGAGCTCGGCATGGGTGAGTTCATCTCCGCTTTTCAGCCTGAGCGGGTCCGCACGATGCCGGCCACCGCGATCGCCCGCGAGCACCTCGGCCGGCCGCTGCCCAACAGCGTGCTGCTCGGCGGCTTCGCCGGTCTCTGTGACCTGATCTCGCTTGACGCGGTCACCCAGGCACTCCGTGACCGCTTCCCCGGGAAGCTCGGCGACTCCAACACCGCCGCGGCGACGGCCGCCTGCGAGCACGTGCGGGAAAGCCTGACCGGGGGGGTCCATGCTTGAGCAGCTCGAAGGCTCCCAGGCGGTCGCCCGGGCGGTCGGCATGTGCCGGCCCGAGGTGATCGCCGCCTACCCGATCTCGCCCCAGACACACATCGTCGAGGCGCTCTCGGACATGGTCCGGACCAGCGACATCGACCCCTGTGAATACATGATGGTGGAATCGGAGTTCGCCGCCATGTCGGCCTGTATCGGCGCCTCGGCGGCCGGCGCCCGTGCTTACACCGCAACCGCGAGCCAGGGACTGCTTTTCATGGCCGAGGCGCTCTACAACGCCTCCGGGCTCGGGTTGCCGATCGTGATGACCCTGGCCAACCGGGCGATCGGCGCGCCGATCAACATCTGGAACGACCACTCCGACTCGATGTCCCAGCGCGATTCCGGCTGGATCCAGCTCTTCGCCGAGACCAACCAGGAGGCGGTCGACCTCCACATCCAGGCCTTCCGGCTGGCCGAGGAGCTTTCGCTCCCGGTCATGGTCTGCATGGACGGCTTCATCCTGACCCACGCCTTTGAGCAGGTGGACCTGCCTTCCCAGGACCAGGTCGACGACTTCCTGCCCTCGTTCAAACCCCGTCAGATGCTCGACCCGGCCGAACCGATGACGATCGGCGCCATGGTCGGCCCGGAGGCCTTCACCGAGGTCAAGTACCTGATGCACGCCAAGCAGCTGCAGGCGCTGGACGCGATCCCGGAGATCGCCGCCGACTTCACCGAAGGATTCGGCCGCGAATCGGGCGGGCTGGTCCGCAGCTACCGGGCCGATGACGCCGAGACGATCGTGGTCGCGCTGGGCTCGGTCCTGGGCACGATCGAAGACGTGATCGACGAGCTGCGCGAGCAGGGTGTGAAGATCGGGGCCCTGGCGATCAAGTGCTTCCGTCCGTGGCCGATCGACGAGGTCCGCGAGGCGCTGGTCGATGCCGACCGGGTCATCGTGATTGAGAAGGCCTTTGCGGTCGGCGCCGGCGGCATCGTCGGCCAGAACGTGCGTCTAGCGCTTTCCGGCTGCGAACCCACCGTCTTTGACATCGTCGCCGGGCTCGGAGGAAGGCCGATCACCCGCAAGTCGCTGCGCTCACTGTTCGACGAGGTGTTCGAGGGCAACATCGAGCCGAACCGCCTCCACTTCCTCGACCTGAAGAAGGATGTGGTCGAGCGCGAAATAGGCCGCACGGAGAACGGCCGTAACCCGGGTCCTCACGCCGAAAACATCCTCCGCGACATCGGCACGGTCGCGTCGGACTCACACTGAGGGAGACGGACGAAATGGCCGAACAGCAGATCAAGGGGTACCAGACCGGAACGTTCGTGGTCGGGAACCGGCTGCTCGACCCCGAGCAGCGCTCGACCCAGGCCCGCACGGAGCGCTCGAACACGTTGACCTCGGGCCATCGCGCCTGCCAGGGCTGCGGCGAGGCGCTCGGCGCCCGCTACACGCTCGACGCAGCGATGCGCGCGACCGACGGCAAGCTCGTCGCGGCCAACGCCACCGGCTGTCTGGAGGTCTTCTCGACCCCGTACCCGGAGTCATCGTGGCAGCTGCCCTGGATCCACTCACTGTTCGGCAACGCCCCGGCCGTCGCGGCCGGCGTCGCGGCCGCGCTCAAGGCCAAGGGGCGCGAGGACGTACGGGTGGTGGGGCAGGCCGGCGACGGCGGCACGGTTGACATCGGCTTTGCCTGTCTTTCCGGCATGTTCGAAAGAAACGACGACGTGCTTTTTGTCTGTTACGACAACGAGGGCTACATGAACACCGGGGTGCAGCGCTCCGGAGCGACCCCGCCCGCCGCGCGGACCGCCAATACCAAACCGGTGGGCCCGGAGCCCGGCAATGTCTTCGGCCAGGGCAAGAACGTGCCGTTGATCGCGCTGGCACACGAGATCCCTTACGTGGCCACCGCCACGGTGGCCGAGCCGCGCGACCTCGAAGAAAAGGTCGAGCGGGCGATGGAACTGCGCGGTGCCCGCTACATCCACGTCTTCGTCCCCTGCCCACTGGGATGGGGCTCGGCTTCCGAGGATACGATCCGGCTGGCCCGGCTGGTCAAGGAGACCGGGATCTTTCCGGTTTTCGAGGCGGAAAAGGGGGAGGTCACCTCGGTCTCGAAAATCCGACGCCATGTGCCGGTGACCGAATACCTGAAGCTTCAGAGGCGATTCGCCCACCTGTTCAAGCCCGAGCTGAATACCGGCGTGATCGAGCGCCTGCAGGCCGGTGCCGACCGCAACATCGAGCGCTTCGACCTGCTCGCCGATGACGAAGGAGCGGAGTTCCCGGGCGAGGCCACCGATCAGGCCGGGCCACCTGAGAGCGAGCCGGGCCGGCCGGTCGAGCCCGACGCGGACAGCGACGTGAGCTCTCTGCTCCGCGAAACCCACGGGAAGCCGCGCTGATGGAAAAGCCGTTCGCGATCACGCTTGACGTCGGCTCCAGCCTGGCCAACAAGACAGGCAGCTGGCGGACCGAACGGGCTGTCTACCACGACCGTCTGCCGCCCTGCAATCACGGCTGCCCGGCCGGGGAGGACATCCAGCAGTGGCTTTACGAAGCCGAGGAGGGCGGCGAGGGCTATGAGCGCGCCTGGCGGAAGATCATGGAGGACAACCCGTTCCCGGCGATCATGGGGCGGGTCTGTTACCACCCCTGCGAGACCGCCTGCAACCGCGGCCAGCTTGACGAGGCGGTCGGGATCAACTCGGTCGAGCGCTTTCTCGGGGACGAAGGCATCAAGCAGGGCTGGCGCGTGGAGCCGCCCGACGAGAGTTCGGGCAAGCGTGTTCTGGTCGTCGGCGCGGGGCCGTCCGGGCTTTCGGCCGCCTACTTCCTGGCCAGGCTCGGACACGCGGTGACCATCCGTGATGCCGGACCGATGGCCGGGGGCATGATGCGTTTCGGCATCCCCAAGTACCGGCTGCCGCGGGACGTGCTCGACGCCGAGGTCGCACGCATCCTCGACCTCGGAGTGGATTTGGAGTTGAACAGCAAGGTGACCGACGTACTCGAGCCGCTCGCCGAAGACGGCTTCGACGCCGCCTTTCTCGCGGTCGGTGCCCAGATCGGCAAGCGTGCCTACGTGCCGGCCGGCTCGGCCGAGCACGTGCTCGACGCGGTCTCGATGCTGCACGACCTCGAAACCGGGGAGAAGCCGCTGCTCGGCCGCCGCGTCGCCGTCTACGGCGGTGGCGACACCGCGATGGACGCCGCCCGTACCGCCAAGCGGCTCGGAGCCGAGGAGGCGGTGGTGGTCTACCGCCGGACGCGCGAGGCGATGCCGGCCCACGACATCGAGGTCGAGGAGGCCGAAGAGGAGGGCGTGATGATGCGCTGGCTCTCGACGATCAAGAAGGCTGAAGGCGGCAAGCTCGTGCTCGAGCGCATGGAGCTCGACGAGACCGGCTTCCCGCAGCCGACCGGCGAGCTCGATGAGCTCGAGTCCGACGCGCTGGTTCTCGCGCTCGGGCAGGAGTGTGACCTTTCGCTGATCGAGGGCGTGCCGGATATCGAGGTCGAAGACGGTGTGGTCAGCGTCGGCCCCGACCTGATGACCGGCCACCCCGGAGTGTTCGCCGGTGGAGACATGGTGCCGGCTGAGCGTTCGGCTACGGTCGCCATCGGGCACGGCAAGAAAGCCGCCCGCAACATCGACGCATGGCTGCGGGGCGAAAGATACGAGGCCCCGCCCGAGCCCGAGCTCGCCTCGTTCGAGACACTCAATCCCTGGTATTACTCGGACGCGCCGCGTACCCACCGTCCGCGGCTGGATGTTTTGCGCCGCCAGGACACATTCGACGAGGTAGTCCAGGGATACGATGAATCAAACGCGCTGTTCGAGGCCCGCCGCTGCATGTCGTGCGGCAACTGTTTCTCCTGCGACAACTGTTACGGCGTCTGCCCCGACAACGCCGTGATCAAGCTCGGCCGGCCCGGTGAGCTCTACGAGATCGACCTCGATTTCTGCAAGGGCTGCGGCATCTGCGTCGCCGAGTGCCCCTCCGGGGCGATCCGGATGGAGCCGGAAGAGATCTGAGCCGGCCTGACCGCCGGCACCTCTCTGAAGCGACCGGCCGGCGCTTGTCTTATGAAGGCTTACGCAGCAGGCTGAAGCTGCCGAACCAGGGCCCGATCCGGCTTTCCAGAACGAGACCGGCGGCCGCGCCGTACTCCTGGATCGCACCGGGGGAGACCCAGTGGGGGTCGCCCATCAGCTCGCCGACGACGAGCCGCCCTCCCGGCTTGATCACCCGCGCGAGTTCGGATACCGCGGCGGCCTGGTCGGGGATCTCGCCCAGGGTCGTCACCAGAAAGGCGCTGTCGAAGAAATCGTCGGGGAAGGGCAGGTCCCGCCCGTCGCCGCGGGTGGGCCGGAGGTTCGTCAGGCCCTGCTCGGAGGCCCGCTGCATCGAGTGGTCGAGCATCTCCTGCTGGATGTCGAAGATGTCCAGGGTCCCGTCGGGCCCGATCCATTCGGCGACATCGAGCGTGTAGTAGCCGGTCCCCGGGCCGACCTCGAGAATGCGGTCTCCGGCCCCGGGGTTCAGGACCTCCTTCAGCCGGTCGCGGGTTATCAGCGGATGTGGGGCCTCGACCCAGAAACGCTGCCCGTAGGGGCAGGCCGAAGGGTTCTTGCGCCACCAGAGCGCCGCGGCGAGAACGATCCCGGTTGCGGCCAGAGCGAGTGTGCGAAGCCTCATTGGAAGGAGTTTACGGGCAGGCCGGCGGGCAGGCGGGCAACCTCGGACCGGGCCGCACGACCTAGGGTAGAAGCCGTGATCTGGATCACCCTGACCATCATCGCCGCCGTTCTGTTCGGCATCTACGCCGAGCGCCGCTGGCCGTCGCTGGCCGGACCCGGCTCGCGCCGCTCGCTGACCATCCTGCTCTACTTGGTGATCCCGCCGATCATCTTCATCAACCTGGCCCGGGCAGATTTCGACCTCGGGGTCGGGGTCGGGCTGGGGCTGGGTCTGGTCACGGTGATGCTGGTCGGCTTTGCCGGCTGGTTGATCGCGGTGCCGCTGCTCAAATTGCCGCGCCCGGTCGCCGGCGCGGTGATCTGCTGCGTGGTCACCTCGAACACCGGTTACCTGGGCTACCCGATGGTGCTGACCCTGATGGGCGGTGACGACCTCACCCAGGGAGTGGTCTACGACGTCGTGGTCAGCGGTATCGCCCTGACCGTTTTCGCTTTCGGGGTCGGCGCCGCTTTCGGCACCCGGGCCGGCGAGGGCTTCAGAGAGCGCGTGCGGGCCTTCTTTCTGAAGAATCCCCTCCTCTACGCGGCCATTCTCGGTTGGCTCGCACCCCAGTGGATGGCGCCCGACATCCTGGTCGACATCTCCTGGGTCCTGGTCATCCTGATCCTGCCGGTCGGCTTCTTCGCGGTCGGCGCTGTACTGGCCGAAGAGGAGCGGATCGGCGCGATCCGTCTGCCACCGAAGCTGCACAAGCCGGTAGCCGGCGTGATCTTCGCTCGCCTGCTGCTCTCCCCGGCGCTCCTGATCGTGCTCTCGATGCCCTTCTCGGGCATCCCCCGATCCTTCTACCTGATGGCCGCGATGCCGACCGGCCTCAACTCGATGATCGTCGGCCACGCCTACGGCCTCGACCTGCGGACCACCGCCGAGGCCCTGGTCTATACAACCGGGATCGTGATTGCCGGCGCGGTCGGCTGGTCGCTACTGAGCTGAGAGGATGCCTGCATGCTGCGCCACGTAGCCCTTGAAGTCCGGCCGGAGAAGGTTCAGCCGGAGACCGCCTTCTGGTCCGCGATCGGCTTCGAGGAGGTTGAGGTCCCGGCAGATGCAGGCGGTGATCCGGTCTGGCTTGAGCGGGAAGGGACCCAGGTCCACCTTCTGCCCACAGCTGAACCGGTCGTCCCGTCACTTGGACACCCCGCGGTAGAGGTCCCGGACCTCGAGGCGGCAATCAGCCGACTCGAGGCCGGCGGGCTC
>JAENXK010000221.1 GCA_016649615.1 Thermoleophilia bacterium | reverse complement strand
CGATGCCAGCAGCCGCGAGCTTGGCGGCGATCGCTCCCGAGATTCGACCCGAGAGAAGCAAGAGTGATTGCGCCGGCACTCCACCATCCAGCAGGGCGGAACCCACGAGCTTGTCGATCACGGCACTTCGGCTCACATCTTTGACCACGTCGACGATGCTGCCGTCGATCACCAGCGCTCCGGTGTGGAGGCCACCTCCCCCGGTCGTCCTTCCGGAGGCACTGTCGAACAGATCCCGAAACAGCCGGGCCAGGCGGGGTGCATCAGACAGGAGATTTTCCAGGGCCGGCCCCGGTCGGTAGGTGCCCCCAGGGGCGACGGCACCGATCCGCGCCGGCGCCGGACCCGGACCCGTTGCCGCCCGGCGCTTCGCCAGGCGGCGGCGTGCGAGGTCGGACAGGTCAACTTGCACCAGGCGCGCCGATTGGACGCCCAGGCTCGAAATGTCTTCGTCTCCCGTGATGATTCCTTCGCAGAACAGCCATCCGAGGGCCAGGGCATCGAGTCGGTCCGGTGTGCAGAGCCAGTCAGCGAGCGGTTCCCCGTTGGGCGACTCGAGCCGGACTACGGCCTCGGGCGCGGCGGGCGACTCCTGGATCGCGCCTGCGGTGACCTCGTCGGGCTCCTGCAAATCCATCAGAAGTAGTAGGACAGCGTCGCGCTCAACTCGAAGTTGTTCGTCCAGAACCCCTCCTTCGGAGCTTCGACCCCGCTTTCGAGGAAGTTGTTCAGGTTCTCCACGTAGAAGAATGCATCCGGTGAATTGAACTTCCAGATGTGATCCCGGATCTCCAGGCCGAGCCCGAGGCGATCGGAAATGTCCCACTCTGCCCCCACCCCCACAGAGAGCGACGGAGTCGTCCCGATCTTGAACCGATAGGGATCGAGCCCTGGGGCGGCAAACACGTCGGAGACCTCCTCACTGATACCCTGCAGGATGCCGCCGCCGATGAACACGTAGGGCTGGAAGCTCTTCACCGACCGGGCCCCGGTCAGCGACAGCTGCAGGTAGGCCTCGATCAGCAGCCAGTCCGACTGGGTCGTGTCCACGATGGCGGGGATCGGCTCGCGAGGATCGGTCACCCACAAATCCGATGAGCCGTAACCCACGCTCGCCTCGAAGGTGAGCGGGTTGCTCAGGCGCATCCGGAAACGCCCTCCGATGATCGGAGAGGGGCCCGGGCCCTGGTCCAGGTTGCCGCGGGAGGTGAACACGTAGCCGGCGTACAGGCCGGCCCGGATCGAGCGATCGATCCAGCGGTAGGACGAGTCGATGTTCTCCTCCTGGGCGAACGCCGAAGCAGGAGCGAGAACGGTCACCAGACACGAAATGGCGAGTACTGTCCTCGCCGGAAATCTGTACCAATTCAATTGGTCATTCCGTTCTCGGGTTTTGTTGACACTCATTCCGCGCGTCGTCTATACTCCGACGCAAGATTCTCAGGCCCCGCGCGGCTGACAGGCGGGGACCGCTGGAACGGCGCGACAGGCCGGTTTCCGGCCGGCCCAATGTAGAGGCGACGCCTTGCCTTTTCCAGATCGTTCTGCCTTCCGTCCACACCTGGTGCAATTCGGACTCGTAGCTGCGCTCATAGGATTCGCTCCCGGACTGTTGAATGCCCAGTCGGTGCGGCTCACGGTCCCTGAAGAGAATTTCCGGAAGGCGCCACAGGTATCGAGTGGAAACCGCCTCGCTACGGTGCTCGAGGGCACGGTGCTCGAAATCGTGGGGCGGCAGGGTCGCTGGCACGAGGCCGCCCTCTCGGGCTGGATCTGGAAGCCATCGGTCTCGGCGGACCAGCGCGACGGTTTCGATCTCGTGGTCTCGAAGCCCGGCGGAGAGAATCTCCGGGAGGAGCCGGATGCCGGATCCCGCCGCGTGGCGATCCTCGAACGCGGTATGCTGCTCGACAGCCTGGAGACACGGGGAAACTGGGTGCGGGTCCGCCGGATTGCCTGGATCTGGTCGGGCTCGGTATCGGAGACCGGCGCCCAGGTCGCCGCCCAGCCCCCCGAACAGCCGGATGCCGGTCCCGGGGTTGCCGATGGTGACGATGTCCCGGTCCCGGCCGTGCCTTCGACGGCCGCTGCACTTCCCGATCGTCTCGTGGTTTCCGAGTCGCCGGTGATGTTGCTCGTGTCTCCGGAGGGTGACACGGTAGCGACACTGCAGGCCGGAGCGGATGTTGCAGTAGTGTCCAGGCAGGGAGAAT
>JAENXK010000105.1 GCA_016649615.1 Thermoleophilia bacterium | reverse complement strand
CGCATCTCGCCGGTCCCGGTCATCGTCTCGAACAGCTTCAGCTGTTCCCGGGCCACGGTGCCGATCCGCCGGATGCCTTCGATGATCTGGTCCTCGCTGACTCCGGAAAAGTTGAGTCGCATCGAACTGGCCCCGCGGCCGTCGAGGTAAGCCGAGGTCCCGGGCACGAAGGCGACCCCGCTGGTCAGGGCCTTGGCAAGCAGGTCGCCGGCATCGAGTACCTCGGGCATGGTCGCCCAGATGAAAAGCCCGCCTTCGGGTTTGCTCCAGGTGGCTCCGTGGGGGAAGTACTGGGCCATGGCCCCGGCCATCACATCGCGGCGGGTCCGGTAGATCGAGATCAGGTCCTCGACGTAGTCTTTCCAGCCACCACCCGCGAAGTAGTGGGCGGCGAAGTTCTGGGTCAGGGTCGAAGTGCAGAGGTCGCTGCCGCCCTTGCCGAGCACCACTTTCTCCCGGATCGGCGGCGGAGAGACGATCCAGCCGATCCGCAGCCCGGCGGAGAGGATCTTGGAAAACGTACCGATGTAAACCACGAAGTTGCCACCGTCGAGGCTGTAGAGAGCGGGCAGCGGCTCCCCTTCGTAGCGCAGCAGTCCGTACGGGTTGTCTTCCACGACAAGAATCTCGTACTCGGCCGCCAGCGCAACCAGCTTCTGCCGTCGCTCGAGCGAGAGGGTCATGCCGCCGGGGTTCTGGAAGGTCGGAACCGAGTAGATGAACTTGGGCCTGCGGTCTTCTGCGGCGAGCCTGTCCAGTGTCTCTTCGAGCAGGTCGATCCGCATCCCGTCGGAATCGCACTCGATCTGGATCACTTCGGCTTCATATGAGCAGAAGGTGGGGAGTGCTCCGGGGTAGGTCGGCGCGTCACAGATCAGGATGTCGCCCGGGTCGATCAGCGTCTTGGTGATCAGGTCGATCGCCTGCTGCCCTCCGGTGGTCACCGTCACGTCAACCGGATCGACCGCCATCCCCTCGGCGGCCATCACCTGCGCTATCTGTTCCCTGGTCATCTCGAGGCCTTCGGTCGGCCCGTACTGAAGTACCTCGGCAACCGAGCCGGCGGTTATGCGTTCCATCTCCGCCCCGAATACCTCCGGGGGAAAGGCGGAAGTGTCGGGCAGCCCTCCGGCCAGGGAGATGACTTCCGGCCTGGCGGTGATCGCCATCATGTCGCGCATGGCCGAAGACCGCATCACCCTGGTCCTCCGGGCGAACAGCGAAGCGTAACGCTCGAGGTCCCTGGCCCGGGTCTGAGAGCGTCGGGGAGGTGGGGAGGCGGACATCCTTCTATTCTGCCGGTATCAGCTCTTTCGAAACAATCTGCCTCGCCGCCGGCCTCGGGATTTCTATCGGCATGATTTCCGGGACGACCGGGCTTGAAGGCTCGGCCCGCGGCAGGATGACCCTGCTCGCCGCTGTGATCGCCCTGTTCGCCGGGTACATGGCCGCATCGTTTACTGACGGCGTCGCAATCGTCTCGATGATCTCCGGCGCGTTGTTTGCCGGCATCGCCTGTGCCGTGATCAGCGGGGTGATCGCCGGCGCGACGCGGCGCGGTGGCACCGCGGCGCTCGCCCTGTTCACGATCTTCGCCGCGCTCGTCGTCGCCCTGATCACCGTGCTGTATCCGCCGGTGGCGGTCCTGTTCGTGGCTGCGCTGATCTGGCTGGCGATCGCCCGTCGCAGGAGAGCTGCCCGCAAGCACGCCGGGCTGCGCGTACTGCGCTAGATGAATCGCAAGCTGGTACTGGCTTACGTCGATTCGCTCAGGACCGACATGCTGCACCGGGCGATCGCCGAGGGCCGGGCACCCACCTTCGGCCGGCTGGTTGAGCGCGGGGTGCTGGTCGAGGACTGCGTTTCCTCCTTTCCCTCGGTGACCCCGGTCGCGTCGGCCGAGATGGTCACAGGCTGCAGAGCCGACCGCCACTGGATCTCCGGGATGAACTGGTACCACCGGGTCGAGCAGCGTTACGTCGAGTACGGCTCTTCGATCGAGGCGTCGAGGGCCTTCGGGATCTTCCGGTCCCTCCATGACCTCGTCTACAACATGAACCTGGCCCATCTCAACCCCGGGATCGAGACGATCTTCGAGTCGCTCGATGACCGGAAAGTCCGGACCGCCTCAACTCCCTTCCTGATCTATCGCGGGAGGCACCGCCATCAGGTGAGCCTGAGCGGGCTGACCGGAAAGGCGATCGAAGCCGGCCTGCTCAAGTTCGACTACGGCACCTGGGGACCGAAGGAGTTCTTTTACGGCGACATCTACGCCTCGATGCAGACCCCGTGCAAGGCGAGCTCGGTGCCGGGCAGGAGGGACGCCTATTCGGCCTGCTGCGCGGCCGAACTGCTTTCCCATGACCGCTCCGACTTCCTGCTGCTGTCCTTCCCCGACAACGACAACTTTTCCCACCGCCATGGCCCCGCCGCCTCGGTCAAGTCGATTGAGCGGGCGGACGCCTGCATGGCCGAGGTGATCAGGGCGGCCGGCGGCCTGGACGGCTTCCTCACCGACTATGCCTTGATCCTGCTCGCCGATCACGCGCACACCGACGTCGAGAAGCCGCTCGCTCTGATCGACTCGATGGCCGAGCGCTGGCACGTGCTCCAGCCTTCCGAGGACCGGCCGGAGACGGCTGAACTGGCGGTCAGCCCGACCTCGCGGGCAGGCCACATATATCTGTTGAGCGAACGCCGCAATCCGGCCCGGCACCGGGCAGTCCGCGAACACGCCGCGGCGACCGAAGGGGTCGAGCTCATCGCCTGGCTCGAGTCCGACGGTGATCCGCTGGTCCGGGAGGGTCCGGGCCTCGGCGGGGCAGAACAACCCCTGGCGGTCGTTGAGAGCGAGGGCCGGCGACTGGATTTCCGCCCCGCGGAACTCCGCGGAGCCGGCAGGGTGTCCCGCCGGAAATCCCGGAAAGGTGACCGTGAAACGGTTACCGACCGCCGAGGGGCAGGCTGGTCGATCAGCGGCAATCTCGAGGCTCTCGGGGCATCGGTCGAAGCCGGGCAGATCGAGATGGGCGACTACCCGGACGGCCTGGGCCGGCTCTACTCGGCGCTGACCGCACCCCACGCAGGTGACCTGATGGTTTCCGCCAGACTTGGTTACGAGTGTCTGGACTGGGGCGGGGCCGCCCACATAGGCGGGGGCAGTCATGGCTCGTTGCGGCGCGAGGACTCGGAAGGCCCGTTGCTGTTCGTCGGGTGCGGCCCGGCCTCACCCGACGAACAGCCCCAGTGGGGATTGAAGGACGTCGTACCGGTGATCCGCGAGCACTTCGGCCTGTCGCGGGAGTGAGGGCTCCGGCGGTACCCGGGAGGTCTTTGCCGCCGGCCCGTTCAGGCCGCCGCCGGGACCAGAAAAGGCTCGATCGAGTCGGCCAGGCCGGCGCTGTTGATCTCGACCGCCGCCCCCATCACCCAGACATCCTCGGTCGCCGTTTCGAATCTGACCGGCATGTCGGTGCGCATCCGTTCGATCGCCGGCTCCTTCCTGACCCCGAGCACGCTGTCGCGCGCACCGGTCATACCGACGTCGCTGATGAAAGCGGTCCCGCCGGGAAGAACCCGGCCATCGGCGGTCGGGACATGTGTGTGGGTGCCCAGGACGGCCGCCACCCGGCCGTCGAGATACCAGCCGAGGGCGACCTTCTCACTGGTCACCTCGGCGTGGAAGTCGACCACGATCGCGTCGGCCTGTCCTTCGAGCTCGGTCAGCCGGCTCTCGGCCTCGTCGAACGGTGAGCGGGCGGCCCGCAGCCCGACCGTCCCGCTGAGGTTGAGTACGGCGACCATGAAATCGTCCTTCCCGACCACGACCATTCCTTTGCCGGGGTTGCCGCGCCGGTAGTTGGCCGGGCGGATCACCCGCTCGGCCCGGTCGAGGTACTCGTAGACCTCGCGGTGACGGTACGTATGGTTGCCGAGGGTGATCACGTCGGCACCGATCTCGAAGAGCTCGCCCGCCGTCTTCTCGGTGATCCCCATGCCGCCGGCGGAGTTCTCGCCGTTGATCACGATCAGGCCGGGCTCGAACCGGTCCCTGAGGGTCGGCATCGTCCGGGCCAGCCCGCGCCGCCCGGGGCTGCCGACCACGTCGCCGATAAAGAGCAGCTTCACCGGTCTGACCCTACCGGCAGGGGGGATGTCGTACCGTTCGCTGCCGATGGCTGAACTTCCGAGTCCACCGCCGCCGGGTCCGCCAGGGAGACCGGTCCGGCCTGCCGCCCTGGCGGCCCGCGGGATCGTCAAGAAGTTCGGGGACAAGGAGGTTCTGAGCGAGGTCGGGTTCGAGGTCCGGCCAGGGGAGGTGGTCGGCCTGATCGGTCCCAACGGGGCCGGCAAGACGACCCTGCTCTCGATCCTCGCCGGGATCACCCCGCCTGATGCGGGCCGGGTAGACCCCGGTGACGGTGTCGGCTGGGTACCACAGCAGGCAGCGCTTTACCGGCGGCTGACCGTGAGCGAGAACCTGAGGCTGTTTGCCCGTCTCCAGCGATCGGACGAACCGGATCGGCAGGTCGACGAAATGCTCGAACTGACCGGGCTGCAGGACCGCCGTGACGATCAGGTGAGCAAGCTTTCCGGAGGCAACCAGCAGCGCATCAACATCGCGATCGGGCTGATGGCCGATCCCTCGGTCCTGCTGCTGGATGAGCCAAGCGTCGGGCTCGACCCGGCCCAGCGGGCACGGCTTTGGGAGTTCGTACTCGGTCTGGTCAGCGGCGGGACCGCGGTCGCCTTCTCGACCCACGACATCCAGGAGGTTGAGCGCTACGCGGCGCGGATAATCGTTTTGGACGAAGGCGTCGAGATCTTTGACGGCACCGCGGACGAGCTTCGTGAGGCCGTGATCACCGACGCCCTGGAAGGCGGCGCAGAGGACCGTGATCTGGAGACGTCGTTCCTGGCCTTCCTCGGCAAGGCCGGTCGCTGAGCCGTGCGCTGGCTGCTGCTCAAGGATCTTCAGATTCTCCGGCGCTCACCACTCCAGCTGGCGCTGCTGGTGATCTACCCGATCGCGATCGCGCTGCTGGTCGGGTTTGCCCTGACCCGGGGCCCGGAGCAGTCGACCGTGGCCCTTTACAACGCGATGCCGCCGGAAGCCAAACTCGGCTTCGGCGGAGAAGAGCTCGAAGGGGCCGAGATCCGCGACCAGCTCTGTGGCCGGGTCGACTGCGTCGATGCCGACAGTCGTGACCAGGCGCGGCAGCTGGTTGAGGACGGGAGCGCCACCGCCGCCGTGGTCATCCCGGAAGATCTGGGCGAGAGAATCGCCTCGCTGGCTTCGCTGAATCCCCAGCGGCCCGAGGTCGAGGTGATCGTCAACGGCTCGAGTGCGGTCGAGAACGAGATCGTCGACGACCGGATCGACGCGATGCTGGCCGAGGCGAACCTGCTGATCGCCCGGCGGATATCGGAAGCCGCCCACCGCTATCTCGACCTGATCCTCGAGGGTGGCCGGCTCAGTCTCCTGGGGCAGAGCTTCGAGGTGCTGGGGCTACAGGACACCGAGACCATCCTGCGTGAGCTCCGCAAGGAGGTGCCCCCCGGGGCAGAGCGCAGGCAGCTGGAGCGGGCGATCCGATTTGCCGGGCTGGCTACGGACAATCTCAACCTGGCCGGGCCGCTCCTGACCGCGATCACCCAGCCGATCGAAGTGAACAAGACAGAGGTAGGTGATCGGGCTCCGGGACTGGATACGTTCGCGGTCGCGGTTACGGCCACCTTCGCCCTGATGTTCGTCACCGTGCTCCTGGTGGCCGGCTCGCTCGCCCTGGAGCGGGAGGAGAACGCCTTCAGCCGGCTCACCGCGGGACTGGTCACCCGGGGCCAGATACTGATGGCAAAGCTCGGTCTCGGCACGATCGTCGGCTTCTTTGTCCTGTTCGTCCTGCTGGCAGGACTGTCGCTGTTCGTCCCGATCGACTGGGGCCGGGCTCCGGTCTGGATACCGGCCGGGCTGTTCGGCGCGGCCGCCTTCGCCGCGGCCGGCGCGGCGCTCGGTGCGGCAGCCAGAGACGTCCGGGCGGCAACCCTGGCCGCGGTCATGATCGCCCTGCCGGTAGCCCTGCTCTCGCTGGTCCCCGACGACGCGGTCGGTGCGCTGCTCGAGGGGGTGATTCAGGTGGTCACCGCGGTGTTCCCGTTTCGCCCCGCGCTCGACGCCCTTACCGCCGGCCTGGAGGTCTCGGGCGGTTCGATCTGGCTCTACCTGCTCCACCTGGCCGTTCTCACTGTCGCTTATTCGTTGCTGGCCCGGGCTTCGCTGCGCCGCTTCTAGCCGGCCGGCCCGGTTGTCCGGGGCCGGTCCGAGGAGCCCGCTCAGGTCCGGTTTCGTCCGTGCCGCCCGCCTACCACGAGCTCTATGGGTGCTTATGAATGGATGCTCGTCCTGATCGTCGCTTACACCGCGATCGGCTCCGACCTTCTGCTCAACTGGGGCGCCGGCCTGAT
>JAENXK010000163.1 GCA_016649615.1 Thermoleophilia bacterium | reverse complement strand
TCGACCTGATCGAGTCGGTGCTCGGCAGCCAGGCGTCCCCGGTCCGGCTCTGCCTCGAACTGGACGCCGCCTGGCATGGATTCGGCGGCCGGGTCAAGGCCGGCGCCAAACGCTCGCCGATCCGCACCCCCGAGCAGGCGGTCGCCTTGGCCGAGGAGATCGGCCGGCGGGAGAAGCTCGAACTGGTCGCACTGATGGCCTACGAGGGCCAGATCTCCGGGGTCGGCGACCAGGTGCCGAAGCGGCCGGTCCGCTCGAGGATGATCCGCTGGATGCAGAAGAACTCGATCGAGGAGATCAGCGAGCGCCGGGCCGAAGTGGTCTCCCGCCTGAAAGAGGTGGCCGAGATCGAGATCGTCAACGGCGGCGGCACCGGCTCGCTCGAGTTCACCTCGGCCGAGTCGGCGGTGACCGAAGTCGCCGCAGGGTCGGGCTTTTTCGCCCCGGCCCAGTTCGACCACTATTCCTGGTTCACACTCGCCCCCGCCGCCGCCTTCGCCCTGCCGGTGGTCCGGCGGCCCGGACCGGGCGTGGTCACCGCCCTCGGTGGCGGCTACCTCTCGTCCGGAGCTCCCGGCCCGGCCCGGATGCCGGTCCCCTGGCTGCCCGAAGGACTGGTGCTCGACGATGAAGAAGGAGCGGGCGAGGTCCAGACCCCGCTGCTCGGCCCGGCCGCCGACGGACTGGCGCTCGGCGACAACGCCTACCTCCGCCACAGCAAGGCCGGCGAGCTATGTGAGCGCTTCGACTCGCTGCTGCTGATCGAAGGCGGAGAGATCGTCGACGAGGTCCCGACCTACCGCGGCGAGGGCCAGACCTTCCTCTAGGGCCGGGGCCGCCCCGGGGCCCCGTGAGCCGGCGAAGCTTCCCCTACGGCCCGAGGACCTTGCGCACGTAATCGTTGGTGAAGACCCGGTCGGGATCGAGTTCGTCGCGGGCGGCCTGGAAACGATCCCACTCGGGATAACGCGGGGCCAGCGTCGTCGCGTCCTGGGAGTGGCGCTTGCCCCAGTGGGGGCGGCCGTCGTATGAATCGAATATTTCCTCGATCGCCTCGAACCAGGGCCGCCACTCCAGGCCGCGGTACTGGTGGATCGCCAGGTAGGCCGACTCCCGTTCATGAGTCGGGCTGAGCAGGGCGTCGTCGCCGGCGACCACCCGGCACTCGATCGGCATCGCCAGGGGAAAGCGCTCGGTCCGGATCAGGTCGAGCACCCGCAGCAGGGCCTCGGGAGCGGCCTGCCTCGGCAGGGCGAATTCCATCTCGGTGAAGCGGATCGAGCGGTGGTTGGCGAAGACCCGATGGGAGACGTCGACCTGCTCGGCCTGGGCCATGAAGTTCGAGGAAAACCTGGCCGTGCGGGGAATCGCGGACGGCACCCGGCCGGTCGCCCTCAGCGCCAGGTCGCCGAGAGCGTTCTCGATCACCACGTCACTCAGGTAGCGCTCGAGCCTGCCGCGGGGAGCCGGTGGCCGCCCGGTCCGGTTCCGCCGGATGGTCAGCGCGGTCTCAGTGTGGGGAAAGATGAAGAACTCGAAGTGCTGGTTCTCACCGGCAAACCGGTCGAAGTCATCGAGCACGTCGTCGAGCGGCATCGGGGCGTCGATCCGGTGGAGGTTGAACGAGGGGATCGTTCTCAGGGTGACCGCGGTGATCACACCGAGCGAGCCGACCCCTACCCGGGCCGCCCGCAAGAGCTCGGGCGTCTCGGTGGCGTTCAGCTTGCGGACCTCACCGTCGGGGCCGACCAGCTCGATCGCCTCGACCTGGGCCGGGATGTTGGGCAGATCCGCCCCGGTCCCATGGGTCGCGGTCGAGATCGCCCCGCTGATCGTCTGCCGGTCGATGTCGCCGAGGTTGGGCATCGCCAGCCCCAGCCGGTCGAGTTCGCTGTTCAGGTCGGCCAGCACCGTCCCCCCGCCGACCCTGACCAGCCCGGAGCCGCGGTCGGCCTCGATCACTCCGGAAAGCACACCGACATCGAGCATCAGATCGCCGGTCATCGCCGCTCCGGTGAACGAGTGGCCGGATCCGGCTACCGTGATCTGGCGCCCGGCGGCCGCCCCGTCGGCCACGACCTCGGAAAGCTCACGCAGGCTGCCTGGCCGCACCAGGTCGCGGGGTTCGCAGCTGCGGTCCCCGGTCCAGTTGCTCCAGGTGGCACCGGTCCGGTCTCGCCCGCTCATCTCAGCCGGCTCCTTCGCCGGCGGCCACGGCCGGAAGCGGCTGGACCGTGCCGCGGGCGACGATCCCGGCCAGTACGAGGATCGCCGCGACGGCCAGGGTGGGCACCAGATAGCCGGCGACCCCGGCAAGAAAGCCGCCCCCGACCGCGCCCAGCATCTGGCCGCCGCCCCAGGCCACGTTCGAGGCCCCCGAGGCATAGCCCTGGTTGAGGCCCGAGGAGGTGGCCGCATCGGTGACCAGCGTGCTGGCCGGGGTAAAGGAGAGGCCGGCCCCGAACGAGGCGACCATCACCGCGGCAAACAGAATTGGAAGGACCCCGAACACACCGATGCCGATGATCGCAAAGGTCGACGCGACCAGACCGACCAGGTAGGGAAGGGTCCGGCCGGCCCGGTCGCTGAATCGCCCGACCAGCGGTCCGATCACGACCTCGATCAAAGAGCCGACAACGAACGCGGCCGCGATCAGGATCGGAGTGGCGCCGAGATCATCCATCCTGAGTGGCGCGACCACGACCACCAGCCCGAAGGCGATCGAAGGCCCGGCCAGGACGACCGCCGCCCGGGGCACGTTCGATCGCCTGAGCGCCGCGGCCGCCGAGGCGATCGACTGACCATCGACTTCGGCGGCCGGCGGGATGCTCATCGCCAGGGCGATCAGGCCCGCCGCGGCGATTAGCACCGTGCTGAAGACGATCTCCGTGCCGACCTGGTGGGCCACCGCCCCGAGTGGCGCCCCGAGCAGCTCGCCGAGCACCGCGAACGCGATCACCATTCCCATCATCTGGCCGCGGCGGTCGAGCGGCGCGCTCGAAATCACCCAGCTGATCGCCCCGCACCACATCAGCGCTCCGGCCGCGCCCTGGAGAAAGCGACTGCCGTTAAGCAGAAGCAGGTTCTCGGCGAAACCGAACAGCGGGCTGAAGACCCCGATCCCGATCAGGCCGGCGATCACTGTCCGGCGGGGTCCGAACCGGGCGGCGATCCAGCCGGCCGGCATCGCCATGATCAGGGTGCCCGCCGCAAAACTCCCGGCCAGCAGCCCGGCCCCGCCTTCGCCCAGGTCGAACTCGGAGCGGTAATCGGGCAGCAGCGGGGTCAGCACCGCAAAGAAGGTCACCTCGACGAAGACGACCGCACAGGCGAGAATGAGAAGACGACGCACGGCCCCATCCTGACAGCAGGAGAGCCGTCCCGGCAACGAACCTGCCGGCCCCGCCTGTCAGACTTGTCCGGCCTCAGGCGAGGCCATCCCCGGAGGGGTGGCAGAGCGGTTGAATGCACTGGTCTTGAAAACCAGCAAACGTCATAAGGCGTTTCGTGGGTTCGAATCCCACCCCCTCCGCTAGGTGAGCCCTACGGCGCTTCTGAGGCGAGGTCCTACAGGTGACAATTCGGAGCGGGAAGGCTTCACGGACTCCGACTTTTCCATGCTGCTTCCTTGATCAGGTCAAGCCACCACCCGTGCGCATCCATTGCGTGACGCTCTTCGGTTGTGTCCCTGCTCACCGCCAGCACATCATCCAGCGAACCGCTCATGATCAGCGGGGTGCCGAACGAGTTA
>JAENXK010000068.1 GCA_016649615.1 Thermoleophilia bacterium | reverse complement strand
TCGCTCAGCTTGACCGCCTTGGCGGTGCCGGGTCCGGCGTTATCGACGTCGACCGTGAAGACCACGTCCTCGCCGGCGTTGATGTTCTGGGCGTCCGGGGTCTTGTCGATCGAGAGGTTGGGCTTCTCGCAGGTGATCTTGCCGGCGTCGCTGGCCGGATCGGCGTTATCGGCGTCGGCGGTCGCGATCGGGTTGTCGTAGACGTCGCACTTGGCGAACGAAGTCGTCGTCTTGACCTTGAGCGTCTCGGTCGCTCCGGCCGCGATGTTGCCGAAGTTGCAGGTCAGGAGGTTGCTTCCATCGACCGAGCAGCTTCCGTTGTCCGGCTGCTGGCTGACCGTCCAAGCGCTGGCTCCCGGAGGAGGTAGCTGGTCGCTGAGGGTGGCGTTGACGGCGGTGTTGGAGCCGGTGTTCTCGACCGCGATCGTGAACTCGGCGGGATCGCCGGCGTTGATCGTCTGGTCGTTCGGCGTCTTGGTGACCTCGAGCGTGGTCGGCGGCGAGTTGGTGTAGGTGCAGTAGACCTCGTCGCCACGGTTGACCGGCAGGCTGTAGTCCAGGCCGCTCTGCACGCCGCCCGGGAACGGGGCGCCGTCGTAGGAGCCGGAGCGGCAGTCGACGTCGGTCAGGTCGAAGGTTCCGTCAGCAAGCGGCTGGCCGGTGGCGTCCTCGTTGACGTTGACCGTCGTCGGGGTGGTCGGCAGCGCCTGGAAGATGGCTCCGGTTTCGATGACTCCGCCGCGGTCATGGGTCGAGTTGTCGCCGTCGAGGTAAGTCGGAGTCTGTCCGACCCGCGGGTCGGTCGCCGTGTAGAGCCAGTCGGGCTGGTTGGTCGGGTCGGTGGTCAGGTGCTTGCGGACGAAGACCCGGGCGCCGCACTCGGTCGCGGCGAGCCCGGCCAGGAACGAGTTGAGCTGGGTGATCGTCGGGGTCGCGTAGTCACCCTCGACTCCCTCGACCGGTCCGGAAACGACCTTGAGGTTGGCCGCGGTCGGGGCCGAGCCGGCCTCGTTGTCGACGCCGATCGCAAGCATCTGAACCTTGCGGTCGCCGGGGCCGGGAACCAGCGGGCGTCCGTCCTGGTTTTTGACCAGGTTGGCCGAGGCCATGCCGGCGGTCAGGTTGAACAGAGAGACCGTGTTGCCGCTGCCGCCCTGGTCGGTGTCGTTGACCGTCGGGTTGCCATCGGTGATGAAGACGACTTCGTCGGGGTTGGTGGACTGACCGGTGATCGCGTTGACGGCGAACATCTTGGCCAGGGCGGCGGCCTTGAGGGCCCCGTCCCAGTTGGTCGAGCCGTTGAGTGTTTCTTTGTTGTAGATGTCCGTGATGGTCGCGTTGAGCAATGCGGCGTTGCCGGCCACGCTCAGGTCGAGCGGCGCGTTGGAGTAGTCGGTGTCCCCGGTCGCCGGGTCGTAAGAGTTGATCTCATCGTCGAAGCTGATGATCCCGATCTGGACCGGAGTCCCGTTGAGATTGTCGACGAAGGCCTTGGCCGCAGCCTCGTATGAAGCCCTATTTGGAGCGATCGAGCCCGAACGGTCGAGCACCAGCAGGATGTTGGTTCCGCAGACCGCTGGCGACACTCCGTTGTTGCGCACGTTGAGAAACGGCGAGCCATCGTCTGTGGACTCCCCGATGGGACCGCTGCCGCTGCGGGTCGGGGTCCAGTTGTCCGGATTGCCGCTGTTGTTTGAGTGCGGGTAGGCGTAGGTGGTCTGGCCGTCCTCGATGGTGACGCGCGCCACGTAGGGCTCCGGCGCGGTCGGCGAGCTGCTACTGGGGTCGAAAGTCAGCGTCTGGACCGGTCCGAAGGTGTTGAAATCGGTTGCGGGCGGGGTCTTCTCCCGCACGAAGTAGGTTCCGGCCGCCAGGTTCTCGGTCGCTTGGCCGTTGGCATCGGTGAGGTCGGTGAAGTCGACCCATCCGCCCTGCGGCAGCGTGTTGTCGGTGGTGTACTCGAACCGTGCTCCCTGGACGGGGTCGGCGTAGGTGGTCGCACCCGATGAACTGTTGGACGCGGAGCGGTCACCGCCCTTGGTGACCGTGAGGTCACCGTTCTTGCAGGTCACCTGGCCGTCGTCAGAGTCGCTCGGCGCGTTGCTCGAGCTGGCCGTGGCCGTGTTGTTGTAGGTGGTGCAGTTGTCGCCGTCGGTCGCGGCCTTGACCGTGACCGTCTTCGGGGCTCCCGCCCCCATGGTGCCGAAATCGCAGTCGAGCTGGTTGCCGCCGGTGATCGTGCACTCGGCGTTGTCGGGGTCCTCGACCCAGGTGTCGCCAACTACTCCGGTGGGCAGGGTGTCGTCCAGCTTGACGCCGTTGGCGGTGCCGGGGCCGGCGTTATCGACCTGGATCGTGAAGACCACGTCCTCGCCGGCGTTGATTTTCTGGGCGTCCGGGGTCTTGGTCACCGTGAGGCCCGGCTTCAGGCAGGTCACCTCGCCGTCGTCCTGGACAGGGTCCTCCATGAAATCGGCAATGGCCTCGGCCGTGTTGTCGTAGGTGCCGCAGTTGTCGAAGTCGGTCGGGGCCCTGACCGTGACCCTCTTAGTGTCACCGGCAGCCATGTCACCGAAGGTGCAGCCGAGCAGGTTGCCGCTGGTGATGGAGCAGTCGGGGTCTTCGGCGACCCAGGCACCCGCGACCGGGCCGGGCAGGGTGTCGCTCAGGTTGACGTTCTCGGCGACTCCGGGGCCGGTGTTACCGACCTGGATCGTGAAGACCACGTCCTCGCCGGCGTTGATGTTCTGGGCGTCCGGGGTCTTGGTGATCGAGAGGGTGGGCGGATCGACGGCGCTGGCCGAGGCGGCGGTGGCGGCGCCGAAAGTTACGATCAGGGCGAGGGCGAGCAGGAAGTTGCGGATCGAGCGGAGGGTGGGAAGGCGAAAATGGCGCACCGCTCCCTTTGAAGCCTTGCTGGCATCCGCGGGGGTCGCGTTCGAAACGGCCTTGGTGGCGGCCGATCCGGGAATATCCGCGGCCGATTCTGATTCGGACGAGTTGCGACGCGATCCAGGATTCACTCTGTTTCTCCTGTGCTCATGAGTGATGCTTTCGGCGCTTCCAATGCGCCCTTCCCTTTGTGTCCCGCTGAGCAAGACTGCCGTCAGAACGGGACAGAAGACGAAAGGAGACAGGGAAGGTTCAGCAATATCAAGGAAGTTCACCCGAACAACGTAGCGATGCGGGCTCACCTACCCATAGCGGGCTACCCCGTTCGGGGTAGAAACCGGGGATTCGGGGTAGAAACCGGGTAAATTCGTGAAGCCGCCCGCCGGCGGCCGTGGATCAGTGCCCTCTCAGTCGGAGCGAAAGGTGAATCCGGGAATCGACATCAAGCTTTGAGTAGATGTTCCTGATGTGAGTCTTGACCGTTTCCGCGGAGATATGGAGAGTCTGCGCGATTTCCTCGTTCCGGGCTCCCCTGGCGGCCATGTTGGCGACCTCGAACTCGCGTGCCGTAAGCAGGTCCCCCGCCCCGTTGCTTGCGGGCTCCGCCGTCGTCATTCCCGTTGCCGAGTGGTAGGACTGCGCGAGCACCGGCGCGGCGTGGCGCAGGAACCCCCGCTCCCGCTCGTTGAATTCCGGCTCGTCGTTCGACCGGATCAGCGCCAGGACGCAGTCGGGGTCGGAATCGCCATCCCTGAGGTAGAGGATCAAGATCGGGCCGAGTCCGTTGCTCGACAGGAAAGACGAAGAAAAGAGGCTCTCTTCGTAAGCGGGCTCCCCGACAAGAACCTCGGTACCGACCAGTGATACCCGGCCACGGCCGTCAGCAGCCTTCAAAATCGAATCATCATCGTCGAGCGTATTGAGGTATTCCGTGCCCAATAACTCGGAATCGACTCCGAGGATCGGATCGACCTTGATCACGGTCAAACGGGACTCCGCGGGACTGCTGTTGACCATGAACATCGCCATCGGAGCGGCCACCATCCGGGTGACAAAATCCAGCGCCAAGCCGGCGGACCGGGATACCGGATCACCGCTCCTGATGGCGTCCCGATAGTCGAGAAGCCTGCTGCGTTGTTGGATTGCCTCCACGTCGCTGATTTCCGAGCGGTTCGACCCTGCTCGGTCGAAGTCGCTTCGAGCGCGAATTATACGGGAACGAGGCGCCGTGTCAACGACGTCCGGTCGCTCGACGACACCCGCCATCCCGCTCCAGAAAGAAGTTTCAGACGACCAAGGAAGAGTCCAACCGGTCGTCACTACTCCGACCCGAACCCGGCGGACTCGATACTCGGGGCGAAGGCCGGCCTCTCCGGGAGCACCCGGTCCGAGGGCAGAGACGTACGGCCCGGGAGCCGAGCCGTTGCGCGGCGATCAGATCCCGGCGGCGTCTTTGATCGCCTCGGCCCGGTCGGTCCGCTCCCAGGTGAAGTTCTCGTTGCTGCGGCCGAAGTGCCCGTAGGCGGCGGTCTCACCGTAGATCGGGCGGTGGAGGTCGAGGTAGCTGCGGAAGGCCCCCGGACGGAGATCGAACTGGTCGGCGACGATCTGGGAGATCTCCCAGTCCGACTTTTTGCCGGTTCCGAAGGTCTCGGCCATAATCGACACCGGGCGGGCGACCCCGATCGCGTAGGCCAGCTGGATTTCGCAGCGGCTCGCCAGACCCGAAGCGACCACGTTCTTGGCGGCGTAGCGGGCCGCATAGGCGGCCGAGCGGTCGACTTTCGAAGGGTCCTTGCCGGAAAAGGCACCTCCGCCATGACGGGCGGCCCCGCCGTAGGTGTCGACGATGATCTTGCGGCCGGTCAGTCCGGCGTCGCCGACCGGCCCGCCGATCACGAAAACCCCGGTCGGGTTGATCAGCAGGCTTTCGTAAAGAGCGTTTTCGTCGAGCAGGTGGCCGTATTCCTCGTTCAGGACCGGGAGGATCACGTTCTCCCAGAGGTCGGGCCGGATCTGGCTTTCGGTGTCGACGCCCTCGCCGTGCTGGGTCGAGATCAGGACTCTTTCGATGCCGACCGGAACGCCATCGGCGTAGCGCACCGTGACCTGCGTCTTGCCGTCGGGCCTCAGGTAGTCGAGGGTGCCGTTCTTGCGGACCAGCGCCAGCCTTTCGGAAAGCCGATGGGCGATCTGGACCGGCATCGGCATCAGCGCTTCGGTCTCTGTGGTGGCAAAACCGAACATCATTCCCTGGTCGCCGGCACCGTGGAGGTCGAATTCGTCGTCAGATCCGCCGGTTCTGGTTTCGATGCCGGTATCGACGCCCTGGGCGATGTCGGGTGACTGTTCGTCGAGCGCCACCAGGACCGAGATGTGGTTGCCGTCAAAACCGTATTCGCCCCGGTCGTAGCCGATCTCGCAGATCGTCTTCCTGACCAGCGCCGGCACGTCGATGTGGGCATCGGCCGTGAGCTCACCCGAGACCACGGCCATGCCCGTGTTGACCAGGGTTTCACAGGCGACTCTGGCGTTGGGATCCTGCTCGAGGCAGGCGTCCAGCACGGCATCGGAGATCTGGTCGGCGATCTTGTCGGGATGCCCCTCGGTAACCGATTCCGAGGTGAAGAGGTGCTCGCCTTCGGCAAGCTTTAGCGACTGGGTCATTTAGGCGAAATCTCCTTGGCTGTCGGTTCGGTGATTGGCTGGTGCCGGGGCGCTGAACGGGCACCGTGGAGAGAAACCCTAGACACCTAGTCCCCGGAACGCTTTCGCGGCACATAGTCGATGACCAGTGGCACACCGTTGAGCGCGTAACTCTCGCGCAGGCGGTTTTCGAGGTGGTAGGCCCAGTCGCGCACGATCAGCCGGCGGTCGTTCACCTGAACCTTGAACCGGGGCGGCGAAACCTCGGTCTGGGCTGCATAAAGCAGCTTCAGGCGCCGGCCTCGCCGAGAGGGCGGCGGGGTCGTGGTAACCACTTCAGAGATGAACCGGTTGAGCCCGGGAGTCGGAATCCGCTGGGCCGCCCGGTCGGCCAGCTCGACCGCCCGGGAAAGCAGGCCGGCGACGTTTCGCCCGGTCTTCGCCGAGCAGGTGACCACCTCCGGGCGCAGCCGCATCTTGCGCTCCACCCGGGCGCGGGTGTCGTCAATGTCGCATTCGGTGACGTCCCACTTGTTCATCACGATCAGCGTGGAGCACCCGGCCTTCATCGCCATTTCCGCCGCCTTGAAGTCCTCCGAGCGGATCCCTTCCCCTGCGTCACAGACCACGATCGCGACATCGGCCCGCTCGATCGCCCGTTCCGAGCGCAACTGGGCGTAGTGGTCAACCGTTCCGGCGACCTTCGAGCGCCGTCTCAGCCCGGCCGTATCGACCAGAGTGATCAACCGCCCGTCTACCTCGACCTCGGTGTCGATCGCATCCCTGGTGGTGCCGGCGCGGCCGGAGACGATCACCCGCTCGTCGCCGAGCATACGGTTGACCAGCGACGATTTACCGACGTTCGGGCGCCCGATGACCGCGACCCTTACGCCCCCTGCATCCTGTTCCTTCACCGGCCGGTCCCCGAGCGACTCGACCACACGGTCGAGCAGGTCTCCGGTACCGATCCCGTGGGTCGCCGAAACCGCGACCGGATCGCCCAGTCCGAGCGCGTGGAATTCGGCCGCCAGGTACTCGTCGGACGGCCGGTCGGACTTGTTCGCGGCCACGATCACCGGCACTGGCGAGGCTCGAAGCTGCCGGGCCAGTTCGGCGTCGCCACTTCGCAGGCCGGCCCTGCCGTCGGTCACCATGACGATCGCGTCTGCCTCCTCCATGCCCAGCCTGGCCTGCCGCTGGATGTCGGCCGCCATCTCGGTCTCGTCCTCCAGGTCTATGCCCCCGGTATCGAGCAGATCGAACTCGCGGCCGTTCCACTCGCAGCGGACCCGCTTGCGGTCCCGCGTGACCCCGGCCTCGGAGTGGGTCACCGCCTCCCTCCCCCCGGCCAGCCGGTTGATCAGGGTCGACTTGCCGACGTTGGGGAAGCCGACCACCGCGACTGTGGGCACCCGGGCCATCTCAGGCCAGGCCCCGCCCGCGCGCCAGTCCGGCGATCGCATCGACCACTTGGTCCAGGGTGCGGTCGGTGGTATCTACCGTGACCGCATCTTCGGCCGTCCTCAGGGCGCCGATCTCCCGCTCGGAGTCGCGCCGGTCGCGATCGTTCTGGGAGGCGAGTATCTGCCGCGCGTCTCCCCCGGTCTGAACGGCCCGGCGCCGGGCGCGCTCCTCCGGAGTGGCAGTCAGGAAAACCTTCAGCGGCGAGTCCGGGCTGACCACGGTGCCGATGTCCCGGCCCTCGGCTACGTAGCGGCCCTCGGAGATCAATCGGCGCTGCTCGGCGACGAGTGCCGCCCGGACCCCTGGGTGGACCGAGACCCGTGAGGCCGCCTCGGTCACCTCGGGGGCCCTGATCAGCGGTTCGGCTTCGACGCCGTCGAGGCTCACCCCGCCGGCCGTGAAGCCGATCTGGACCGTCTCGGCGACTGACGTGGCGGCCGCGGAATCGCCCGGGTCCAGGTCGCGCCGGAGGACCTCGAAGGCCACGCAGCGGTACATCGCGCCTGAATCGAGATAGGTGAAACCGATCGCTTCGGACAGAGCCCGGGCGACCGACGACTTGCCGGCGCCGGCCGGTCCGTCAATCGCTATGACCAAGGTCTCAATCCACTCATCGGAAACCGCATGCTACGGGTATAGGCTGGGACAAAGACAGTGAGGAGAGCGGGCATGAAGGTCTGGAATCTGGTCGAACGGGAAGTCGAGCCACGCAAGCCCCAGGTGATCGGCGCCTCCGAGGAAGGGCGGGCGATCCTGATCAACCTGCCGGCAGGCGATTCCCTGAGCGAGCACCAGGTCCGCGAGCGGGCCACGGTGGTCGTGCTTGACGGGGCGGTCGAGATCACGGCCCGGGACGGACAGACCGCGAGCGGCGGCGCCGGGACCATGGTCGTTTTCGAACCGGCCGAGCGCCACTCGCTGCTGGCCCGGGAAGACGCTCGGTTCCTGCTCCTGCTGGCCCCCTGGGCAAGCGAAGACCATTCGAGCATGATGCCCTGGCACCGGGAAGGTGAAGCAGCGTCCTGAACCGTGGCCGGCCCCGTCGGGCGGCCGGTTCGCAGTCGATCCGGGTCAACCCGGGGACAGCCTGGCCAGATCGTGACTGAAGCCGGGGTAGCTGACTGCGGCGGCTTCCATTCCGGCCACCTCCACTCCGTCCCGGCTGGCCAGACCGGCGATCGCACCGAGCATCGCGATCCGGTGATCCCCGTGGGAGTCGACCGTGCCACCGCTCAGCTCGCCGGCGCCGGTGATCCTCATGCCGTCGGCGGTCGCCTCGATCTCGGCCCCGAGGCCGCTCAGGGCATCGACCACGACCGCGATCCGGTCTGACTCCTTGCGTTTCAACTCGCCCGCGTCGGCGATCACGGTCTCGCCTTCGGCAAAACAGGCGGCCAGCGCGACCAGTGGGAGTTCATCGATCGCCAGCGGGATCTCGGCTCCTTCGACCCGGGTACCCGACAGGCCCGACGCACGCACGGTGATTCGGCCGGTCGCTTCGGCGCCACCCGCCTGCGGCACGACCTCGATTCCGGCCCCCATCCGCTCGAGGATGCTCAGGATCCCGGTCCGGGTCGGATTGATGCCGATCCGGTCGAGCACCACTTCCGACCCCGGGACGATCGCGGCCGCGACCATGAAGAAGGCGGCCGAGGATATGTCGGCCGGGATCTCGACTTCGGCCAGCCGCAGTTCTCCGCTCGGACGGATCGTGACCGAGCCCGGCTTGCGCTCGATCCTGGCTCCGGCCGCTTCCAGCATGACCTCGGTGTGATCACGGGTGGGCCGGGGCTCGATGATCGTGGTCGGTCCGTCTGCCCGCAGGCCGGCCAGCAGCAGGCAGGATTTCACCTGGGCACTGGCCACCGGCAGTTCGTACTCGATCCCCTTCAGCCGCCGGCCATCGATTCGGATCGGCGGAAAGCGGCCGTCGGTGACCTCGATCTCGGCCCCCATCAGGGTAAGCGGATCGGCGATCCGGTCGACCGGCCGGCGGCGGATCGAGGCATCGCCGTTCAGCCGCCAGAGGCCGCCCTCGTATCCGGCCAGCCAGCCGGGCAGCAGGCGCATCAGAGTGCCGGCGTTGCCGGCGTCGATCCGGCCGAGGCTGCGGGGACCGCCGGGGCCGACGCCCTCGATCACAAGCTCCCCGGGCATCACCTTCCAGGGCTCGGGGCTGACCATCGCCCCGAGGCCGGCCACCGCGCTCAGGGTCGAGCGCGTGTCGTCGGAATCGAGGAAGTTGCTGACCGATGTCGGACCGTCGGCGATCGCCCCGATGATCGCCGCCCGGTGGGAGATCGACTTGTCGGCCGGTGGAGTCAGCATGCCGGTCAGCGGTCCGC
>JAENXK010000182.1 GCA_016649615.1 Thermoleophilia bacterium | reverse complement strand
TTCGGCCTCCTGCTCAATCTGATCCTCGGAATTCCCATCGTCGCTTCCGCACCCGGCGGCTACCGCGATCAGTCCGCAGGCCAGCAATACAGCCAGTGGAAGGGTCAACAACTTACTCATTTCCGGCTCCTTTGTTCGCTTTCTTCAGAACTCAAAGTCGTACGATGGGAGCCGGCATGATTCGGCCGATCTCCGTTGACCGAGCACCCTCCGTTGACCGAGCACCCTCCGGTGACCGAGCACCCTCCGTTGACCGAGCACTCTAATGCACCGAGCAAAATGGTTGGGAGCGCGCCCAGGGTTAGACGGGATTCCTTCGAATGAAGATCGAATCGTCGACTTCGAAGTGCCGTCCGTTCTTGAACTGGATGGTCGAAATCACGATCCGCAGTCTAGTCAGGCAACGGCGACCAGAAGCAGCGCGGGTGACGGCACTCCGGGGCGAGGCGGTACCACCCGGCATAATCCCGGCATGACCACTCCGCCGCTGCTCGACGCCCTGCTCAGAACCCCCGGCCCCTCCGGATACGAAGGCCCGGCCGCGAAGGTATGGCGGGAGGCCGCCGACTTCGCCGAGATCACCACCGACGGACTCGGGTCAAGCGTGGCGACGATCGGCGAAGACACCGATCTGCCGCTGGTCGCGGTGGTCGGCCACATCGACGAGATCGGCCTGGTCGTCACCCACATCGACGAAAAGGGCTTCCTCTACTTCGCGCCGATCGGCGGCTGGGACCCCCAGATACTGGTTGGCCAGCGGGTGACGGTGACCGGCAGCGAGGGCCAGGTGCCCGGAGTCGCCGGCCGCAAGCCGATCCATCTGCTCGATCCCGACCAGCGCAAGAAGGTGGTCAAGCTGAAGGAGATGCATATCGACATCGGAGCCGAAGACCGGGACGAGGCCGAAAGCCTGGTGTCAGTCGGTGATCCCGTGGTGATCGACTCCGAACCGCTGGCCGTCGCCGGGGGACGGCTGGTCTCGCGCTCGATGGACAACCGGCTCGGCTCCTATATCGCGCTCGAAGCCCTGCGGCGTTGCCACGAGAACGCCCGGCTGAAGTCCCGCTTCGCAGCGGTCGCCGCGGTCCAGGAGGAGATCGGGCTGTTCGGGTCGAGGACCGCATCGTTCACGGTACGACCCGACCTGGCGGTCGCGATCGACGTGACCCACGCCACCGACGCCCCCGGGATCGACGAGAAGGAGGTCGGCACCCACCCGTTCGGGTCGGGCCCGGTGATCGGGCGCGGATCGACCCTCTCGCCCAGGCTCTACGAACTGCTGCGCGACGCGGCCGAAGCCGCCGGGATCTCGTACTCGGTCGGGGCGAGCGGCAACGCAACTCACACCGACGCCGACTCCCTTCAGATCTCGCGCACCGGCATCCCGACCGGCCTGGTCTCGATCCCCCTGCGTTACATGCACTCCCCGGTCGAGATGGTCGACCTGGCCGACGTCGAGGCGACGGTCGAGTTGGTGGTCGCGTTCGTCGAAAGCATCGAAGCCGGGGTTGACCTCAGCCGTTGAACGAAGGCGCAACTTCCGAGGCCGAAAAAGTCTACTATCTGTGAGTCGCATCACACTTGATCCGGCGCGCCCGTTCTGGTTCGGGCGGCCAGCAACCAAACAAGGGGAGCTGTAACCGAGAATGATTCGCCACTCAGAAGTGCTGAACGTCCGTCGCATCGCCGTGATCGCGTTCGCGCTGTTGGGTCTGCCCCGAGTTAGGTTGTCACTCGGGGGTTAGGTTGTCACTCGGGGTTTAGTGTTTTTCAGCCCGCAGCTGCGGGCTGATTGATCATTTCAAACTCGACCGGGGTGAGTTTCCCGAGGGCCCGTTGGCGGCGCCTGCGGTTGTATTTCGCTTCGATCCAGTAGACGATCGCGTGCCGGAGCTCTTCCCGGGTGTCCCAGGATCGGGTGCTGAGTACGTTCTTTTGGAGGAGGCTGTAGAAGGACTCCATTGAAGCGTTGTCTCCGGCGGAGCCGACCCGGCCCATTGAACCTTGGAGACCATTGGCCTTGAGCAGCCGGGCGACCTTCCGGGAGCGGAACTGACTGCCGCGGTCGGAGTGGCAGATCGTGGCCTCGGGTCCGCGTAGCGCGATCGCGTTGCGGATCGCAGCGGCCGCAAGGGATGACTTCATGCGGGTGTCGATCGAGTGACCGACGATCCGGTTGGAAAACACGTCCTTGACCGCGCAGAGATAAAGCTTGCCTTCCCGGGTTCGGTGCTCGGTGATGTCGGTCAGCCAGACCTGGTTCGGAGCCTTGGCGGTGAAGTGGTGCCGGATCCGGCCCTGCTCGTCAGTGGTGGCGAGCAGATCGTCATGGACCGGCGGGCCCGGTTTGCCGGCCCTGCCCTTCTTTTTCGCGTGTGAAGCGTAGATCCCAGCCAGGGAGCAGAGCCGATAGACCCGGTTCTCCGAACAGATGGTTCCTTCGTGCTCGAGCTCATCGGTGAGGAACCGGTAACCGAGAGTCGGGTCATCCTCGTGGAGGTCAACCAGCTTGTTGATCACACGGGCGTCGTTCAGGTCCCGCCGGCAGACCGGCTCTTTGAGCCATTTGTAATACCCCTGGGTGGAGAACCCGAGGACCCGGCACGCCACCGCGACCGGCACCCGAACAGGGGCACCGGCCGCGGCCATCTCACGGACGAGCGGGAAGACTATTTTCCCGGCAGATTCGCCTGGGAGAGATACGCGGCCGCACGCCGGAGTACCTCGTTCTCCTGCTCGAGCAGGCGGTTTCGCTTCTTCAGCTCGCGGAGCTCTTTGCGATCGGCGTCGGTCACACCGGGCCGCTGGCCCTCCTCGATCTCGGCTTTCTTCAGCCAGTTATGCAGGCAGGCTTCGGAAATCCCGAAATCCTTTGCGATCTGGTTGATCGGCGCGTGGCCCGTACGGGCCACGGCAACGACATCGTCTCGGAACTCCTTGGGGTAGGGCTTCGGCATGCTCAACATCCTTCCAGTGAGGAGGAATCCTCACACGTCAGGTGTCAACCAAACCTGGGGCAGACCCTCTCACGAGGTGCTGATGCGAGTGGCAGTCGGCGACCACCAGGTGACTAACTACACGGCCGAGGTCGAGGCCCGCACGATCGGCGCCAAGCGTTACACGCCGACCCTGGTGCCGGCACGCAGGTGGCAGCTCAACTACGA
>JAENXK010000201.1 GCA_016649615.1 Thermoleophilia bacterium | reverse complement strand
GTTGGCACCAACCGATTTGGGCTTGAGCTGGTTATTGCCGACAGAATTGGGCTTGAGCTGCTTGGAACCGACCTGGTTTTTACCGACCGAGTTTGCAGCGTAAGCGCCACCGCCTAGGCCGACAAACAGGGCGATCATGGCGATCACCAACGCCGGCGACGGCTTCTTGAATCTGAGGTTACTCATTTCACTCTCTCCTTGTGCACTGCGAGAACTTGAAGGGCTTCGCAGAGGCTAGGCCCGGTTCCCGCGATTATTTGTACGCTGAGGACAAGTTGAGAAGTCGCGGAAGGCACCCCGCCCGAACGACCGCCTAAGGCCTACCCCAGCACCCATAGGGTGGAGCTTACATCGAATTAGGGAGTTCGACAAGTTTCGAACCTGTGACCTTCGGTTTCGTAGTTGCTGGCCCTGGCCGCAGAATCGGCGCGGTTGACGGCTCTATTCGCAGCCTTTGGACCGAGTTCTTCTTTGAGCGATTCAACCCTGGAGTGGTCCGCTTGGATGTTCGCCCGTCGGTGAAATTGCGGACACTCCCGGAGTAGATGGAACGGCAGTGCAGTATGTTCCTCTAATGAAAATACGGACTCGTACCCCAAAGCTACTCTGCACGATGTTTTTGGCAGCTGGCGTATGCGGGGCCGTATGTTCCTCGGCGGCCGCGTCCGGCGGAAACGAGATCACGGGATTGACAGTCCGCGACGCCGGTCCGGCTCGGTATTTCCCCGGTACCGACGGTCGAACACACGTCGAATACGACCTGGTGATCACGAACGGGCTGCAGACCGATGCGAAACTGAAGTCCCTGGTCGTGCGTTCGGGTCGTAGGACCGTTCTGAAGCTAAGCGGAAACGCACTGGCCGACATTACTCATCCGCTTTCTCTGGGGATCCTGACGCCCACCGCGACGATTCCCCCCGCTTCGTCTGTGGTCAGCCTGGTCGACATCAAGCTTCCAAGATCGGCCCGTAACGTCCCAGGCCGCCTGACCAGCAGCGTCAGGTATGCGTTCACTTCGGGTCCGCTGAGCAACATCGTGGACAACCACAAGATCACGCTTCGCACGCCGGTTGACGGACGCCCCCCAATTGTAATAGCGCCGCCGCTACGGGGGTCCGGATGGTTCGGTTCAAACGCGTGCTGCGATAACGCCGGAACCCATCGCAGCGGGCTCCTGGCAATTGACAACAGACCAACGATGGTCGAGGCGTTCGCCATCGATTACTTGCGCATCGTCGATGGCTCGGTCATCAAGGGTGACGGCAGCAGACTCACTGACTTCTACGGTTACGGTGAGCCGATCCACAGCGTTGCGAACGGCAGGGTTGTGGCGGTTCAAAAAGGTATGCCCGACGCCCCGTGGCCACCAGGACCGCCGAACCTTTCGGTCAAGACGTCTTCTGACTACATCGGCAACGGCGTAATCGTGAGGATCAGGCCTCATCAGTACGCCCTATACGCACACATGGTGCCCGGCTCGATCCGGGTCCGAAAGGGTCAGCGCCTTCGGACCGGTCAGGTGATCGGCCGGTTGGGCAACAGTGGCAACAGCACCGGCCCTCATCTGCACTTCGCCGTTCAGTCCAAACCCCGCCCCTTTGCCCGAAGCCTCCCCTACGTCTTCGATCGCTTCAAGCTTGAAGGATCCGGCAGGTTCAACCCCGATGATTCGGGCGGAGTCGAGATCAAGGGTCGGCCCCGTAGCGAGCGCCGCGTCTATCCGCTGGCGGGCGCGGTAGCGACGTTCAGGCGCTAAGCGGTCCATCTGGGTGTTCATCGCAGCTGCCCCTTGAAGCCGTAGAAGGCTGGGGTCGAAGCGTTACAACCTGGCCAGCCTTGGGTGTCTGGCAAGCGATTCTTCTCGTGCCCTGCAATAACTCTGGGGCAACCAAGCCGTTTCGAGAAGCGCGCCCGACAGGATTCGAACCAGTGACCTTCGGTTTCGTAGTGGTCAAGCCATCTGACTTCTCCGACTCGGGCCCATCTATGCGCCACTTAAATTGGCATACCAATCGAACGTTATGCCGCAGACATAGCCTGCACATGATGAACTCGAACGTGGCAGGTGTCTTATTGGATCCGAGGCTGTTGGCTTCTGGAGCTATGTACGTACCGACGACGAGGGCTAAGCGGGACGAACTACCCAGCTTGCCGAGCTAATTGCAAATCGATTCAGCCTGACCACAGGACGAAAACTTACGATTTTCTATCGTTGCCAGCGTTTGAAGCGTCGGATCCCTCAGGGCGGAAGCTCGCCGAATCTGGGGTCAAACGGCACCCGGTTTGAACGACAGACCTGATGCTCTGGAGGGTTGAGTCGAATGAGGTAGCTCCCCATCGCCCGGGTGGCACAATCACTGGGGTCCGAGTAGGTGCCGTGGCCGTAGCCCTCCTGCTTCAGCAGCACGGCGTTTCCGAGCCGGCGGGACACACGGCGGGCATTGGCGAAGGGGGTGTTGGGGTCGTTGCTTATGCCCATGACCAGGATCGGGTGATTGGTGGTTTTGTTCCACGGCCCGGTGTGGGGCGCGGCACTTTTCGCTGGCCAAGAGGCGCACGGTGCCCACGCGTACCAGCCCAGGAACG
>JAENXK010000101.1 GCA_016649615.1 Thermoleophilia bacterium | reverse complement strand
TTTCCCCACCAGGGGTCGACCGAGACCCAGCCCGAATCGAGAACCTCGGGCACCCGGACGGGCGAGGAGCCCTCCGGAGCGGTCTGGCGTTTGATCTGAGGTGTCATCACTCCTGAACCTACAAAAGAGGGCGAGCCAACCGGCCCGCCCTCTGAACAAAACAGGCGCGAATCAAGAGCCGCCTGCGTAGCTGAGCGATTGACCGCTCGGCGAATCTCGACGTCAGTGCCGCACAGCGAAGCGAAGCGGTACTGACGCCTTGTAGGCAGTCGCTTCTTACGAAGCGACTGCCGCCGGGATCAGGTCGCGTTCCTCGAGGTAGGCCAGCAGGATCGCGGCCGACTCCTCTGGCGGGTGCTCTTCGGTCTTGATCACGACTTCGGGGTTCTCCGGGGCCTCGTAAGGATCGGAGACACCGGTGAACTCCTTGATCTCGCCGGAGAACGCCTTGGCGTAAAGGCCCTTGACGTCGCGTTCGGCGCAGGTGTCGACCGAGGCTTCGATGTAGACCTCGATGAAACGGTCGCCCATCAGTTCGCGGGCCTCGTCGCGGATCGAACGGTAAGGAGAAATCGCGGCGGTGATCACCGGGGTGCCGTTGCGCGAAAGCAGGTCGGCGACGAAGGCGATCCGGCGGATGTTGATGTCCCGGTCTTCCTTGGAGAAGCCGAGGCCCTTCGAGAGGTTCTCACGGACGACGTCGCCGTCGAGGATCTCGAGCTTCGAGCCGCGCGCCTCGAGATCAGTGGCGAGCAGATGGGAGATGGTGGTCTTTCCGGCTCCGGAGAGTCCGGTGAACCAGAGGGTGAATCCATTTTCTTCTGACATGTCTAGTTGTCCTCCTTGTAAGCGTCGATCAGGATCTGGGCGACCTCGGGGCGGGAAAACTCCGGCGGCGGCATCTCGCCGTTGCCGAGCATTTCGCGGACCTTGGTGCCCGATAGAAACAGGTGTGCGTCACTGTCGTGGGGGCAGGTCTTGCCGGAGGCAAGTCCCTCGCACTCGTCACACCAGAAGGTGTGTTCGAACATCAGGGGCTCGATACCGAGCTCGTCGGTGTCGATCGTGTCAAAGATCTCCTGGGCATCGTAGGTTCCGTAGTAGTCACCGGCGCCGGCGTGATCGCGCCCGACGATGAAGTGGGTCGCGCCGTAGTTGCGGCGGACGATCGCGTGGAGAACGGCTTCGCGCGGCCCGGCGTAGTGCATCTTGGCCGGCTTGACGCCGAGAATGACCCGGTCGTTCGGGTAGTAGTCCTCCATCAGGACCTCGTAGCAGCGCATCCGTACGTCGGCCGGGATGTCACCGGGCTTGGTCTTGCCGATCAGCGGGTGGATGAACAGCCCGTCACAGGTTTCAAGGGCCGCCTTGGTCAGGTATTCGTGCGCCCTGTGAATCGGGTTGCGTGTCTGGAAGGCGACGATCTTCTTCCAGCCGCGGTCGGCGAATGCCTGCTTCGATTCGGCCGGGGTCAGGTAACGGCGCATGAACGCTTCTTCGTGGTCGGGCAGGGCGTCGACCTTGATCGGGCCCGCGATGCAGCGGTTGCCCTCGGCGTGGATCGCGGCGACGCCGGGGTGCTTCTCGTCGTCGGTTCCGTAGACCTCGACCGCCTCGCGATCGACATCACGCTCGAAGATCTCTTCAACCGTGATGCTCCCCAGGTGTTTGCCCTCGTCCGAGTGAAGCGTGACGATGTCGCCGACTTCACACTCCAGGTCGGTCGGCAGGGTGATCGGGATCGGCCAGTAGTCGCCGGCGGCGGTCCGCATGTTGGAGCAGACGCTGCTCCAGTCTTCGGAACCCTGGAAGCCGGTCAGCGGGGCGAAGCCACCGTTGGCGATCATTTCGAAATCGGCGGTCTGCCGTTCGTGCAGGGTCAGGGTGAGTTCGGTCATATTCTCGCTCGTCTGTATGAAGGGTTTATGGACTGGAAGTATTGGAAAAGTCAGCAGGCGGGTAGTCAAGGTCAGATGCTGAGAGCGGTTCCGTCGTCCGGCCCGCTCAGCGGTACTTCAGTTGATCCCGCACTCGCTCTTGCCCGAACCGGACCAGCGTCCGTCACGGGAATCCTGACCGGGAACCACCGGGCGGGTGCAGTGGGTGCACCCGATCGAGGGGTAGCCCTGGTCATGCAGCGGGTTGTAAGGAACGTTGTTTTCATTCAGGTGATTCCAGACATCCCGCTCGGTCCAGTCAGCCAGAGGATTGATCTTCCAGAGGTTGAACCGCTTGTCCCAGGCGAACTTCGGTGTGCTTGCCCGGGTTTTTGAATCTTCGCGACGGATGCCGGAGACCCAGCAGTCTACGGTAGACAGGGCTTCGCGCATCGGCTCGACCTTGCGCAGTTGGCAGCAGGCATCGGGATCGCGCTTCCAGAGCCGGTCGCCGAAACGATCGGCCTGTTCCTCGAGGCTGATGTTGTGCCAGCGTTCGAACTCGACTCCGAAGCGCTCGGCGAGGCGGTCCCTCGTCTCGTAGGTCTCGGGAAAGAGCACGTCCGTGTCGAGGTAGAAGAACCTTGCCCGAGGGTTGATCTCGGTCGCCAGGTGAACCATCACCGAACTCGTCTTCTGCAGGGAGCAGGCGATGTAGATGTCCTGGCCGAACTGGTCGAAGGCCCACCTGAGCACCTCGCTGGCGCTCAGTGGCTCGAGTTCGGCCGCGACCGCCTCGGCGTCAAAGCGCCGGCGGTCCTGCTCGGGTCTGGGGGCTGTAGTGGTCGGTTCCATGGGCTCAGTCGGCTCGGTCGGCCGGATATTCAGACGGCGCACTCGCCTTCGCCGCGCTCGACCACGTACGGGTCGGAGCGGTTCCAGTCGATGAACTGCTGCATTGTGTCGAGGTCGAACTCGACCGGCAGGGTCAGCTCCTTGACCGCCTCTTCCATCCGGGTCGTCCCGACCCTTTCGACGAAGGCATTAAACACCTCGCCCTCCTCGCGCTCACCCTCGTACAGGTTGATCCAGCGTTCGACCGCCTCCGGCACGCGCCGGGCCGGCAGCCTGACCTTGAGGCGGGTGCCGTAGATCGTGTCGCCGTCGGTGTACTTGCCGCCGAGGTGGGTCACGTAAGCCGGCATGGTGCGGCCCCCCACTTTGATCGAGGCGCCGTAGAAGCCGATGTTGGCGACGTGATGCTGGCTGCACCCATTCGGGCAGCCGCTCATCTTGATCTGGATCTCGCGGGTCAGAGGGTCGGTGATGTCCATGCTCTCGACCTTCTCCTGGACCGCCTGGTTCAGGCCCATCGAGCTGGTGATGCCCATCTTGCAGCTGTCGGTTCCGGGGCAGCTGACCACGTCGGTCACCCGCCGGGGCCCGACGTCTTCCAGATCCAGTTCCTTCAGACGCAGCCAGACGTCGTGAAGCGCCTCTTCGCGAACCCAGCGCAGAACGATGTTTTGCTGGACGGTCATCCGGGCGAAGCCGCCGGTGTACTCGCGCATGATCTGCCCGAGACCGCGGAACTGCTCCGGGGTCAGGTCGCCGCGAATGACCTTGACCTCGACCGCGCGGAAGCCCTCCTGACGCTGCTCGGAGGTATTGGCCTCCAGGAACCGGTCGAATTCGGCCCGGTCGCCATTGGGAGAAGTGGTCCGGGTCCCGGGCTCCGGCAGCATCGCCTGTTCGTCGATGTCGAACCGGAGCCGGTCGATCGTGAAATCGCGCTCGGCGGTCCATTCGCCTTCGAGTTCGGCGTCCACCATCCGGCGGAATTCTTCGACCCCGACCTTGTCGACCAGGACCTTGATCCGTGCGCGGGCCCGATTCGGCCGCAGCCAGGCTTGGCGGTCATAGACCCGGAGTATCGCCTCGGAAACCTCGAGGAAGTCGCCGTTGTCGGCTTCGACGAAGTCGTAGACGGTCGGGGCGACGCGGGCCATGATCGAGGTGCCGCCGCCCACTCTGACTTCGAACCCCCGCACGCCGTCCCTGATCCGGCTGATGAAGGCGATGTCATGGATCCCGGTGATCGCGCGGTCCGCGTCGGAGCCGGTGAACGCGGTCTTTATCTTGCGCGGCATCAACTGGGTCGTCGGGTGGCGGACGAAGTAGCGGGTGTAGGCCCCGGCGTAAGGCGTCGGGTCGAAGATCTCGTCTTTGGCGATGCCGGCCCAGGGATCGCCGGTCACGTTGCGGACCGTGTTGCCGCAGCCCTCGCGGGAGGAGAGTCCGCTCGGGGCGAGGTCCCGCAGCATGTGGACCATCTGGTCGAGCGGCACGTGATGGATCTGGATGTTCTGGCGGGTCGTGATGTGGCCCTTGTTCAGCGGGGCATAGGCCTCGACCACGTCGGCAAAGGCATCCATCTGCTCGGGTGTGACGCCGCCGAATGGCAGCTTGACCCGGATCATCTGTACCCCGGGCTGGCGCTGGCCGTACACACCCTGCTTCAGCCGGAAACCGATGAACTGGTCCTCCGGGGTCTGCCCCTCGAGGAACTGGCCGGCCTCGGAACCGAAGTCGTCGAACTCGCCTTCGATGATCGGGATGACGTGGCCGGGCACCTCATCGTAGGTCTCGGGGTTGGTCAGCGATCCGAGCCGGCCCTTTCCCTTCTGGACCTTGCCGTCTTCCTGTTCCACACCTTTGTCGCCAGGCTTGGCGAGAGGTTTGGGCTTCGGTTTTGTTGGGGCCGAGGTGGGCTCCATCGAAAAGTGCCTCCTGGGAAGATTCGGTTCAAGGGGTTGAGTGGCTGACCGGCAGGGCAAATGGTAGCAAAAGGTATAAAACCTGACTGGATTTCGGGTATTTGTTCCGGCGCTGCCGGGACTACCCTGATGCGGCCTTGGCGCGGGCCTCCAGAATGGAGGCGGCCCGGCCCGGTTCGGCCACGTAACCATCTTCCGGATCGATCGCCCGGCCTTCTCCGAGCCAGGCCTCGATCCCGCCGGCAAGCGAGGTGGCGTCGTAGCCGGCACTGGCGAAGGCCCCGGCGGCCATCAGCGAGCGGTTGCCGACCCGGCAGTAGAAAAGGACGGGCCGGTCCCGGTCGAGTTCGTCGCGCCGCGCTGATAGCTCTTCCAGCCCGATTCTTTCGGCGCCCGGAATCCGGGCGGTCTCGAACTCGTGGGCGCTCCGTACGTCGATCAGCCGGATCCCGGCCTCGATCAGCCGGGCGGCCTCAGCCGAGTCGCACTCGAGAGACCCGGGTTCGGCGGACCCCGGTTCCCCGGAGCCGGGGTCTCCGGGGGCACTGTTTTCGGAGGCTTCCATGAAGCGGAAGCCTAGCGGTGGAGGCTGCGAACACAGCCGCGCCGGCTCAGGTGACTTCGGCGCCTTCGATCAGAAAGGCCACCCGGACGTGGGCCCTGTACTCGTCGAGGTGCTCGCCCCGGATCCCGGTCGAGACGATGTCGACGGCGCGCACGTTGCGGAGTGAGTCCTGGGCCTGCTTGAGCGCCTGCTGGGCGGCATCGTCGGTCGAAACCCTTGAACTCCCGACCAACTCGATGATCTTTACAACGGCCATTCACTCCTCCTCGACTGGTTCGCCCGGATGATCTGCTTAACCGGCTCTCGCTCATTCTTACCGGACCCGGCCGCGGGGGCAAGCCGGCGGGTTCAGCGGAGGTCGTCGGGGTCGCCGGGACCGAAGGCGTCCTTGGCGCTCACGCCCTCGGTCAGGGCTGCCCTTGCCCAGGGGTCGACGCCCGTCGGGGCGGCCGGTGGGGCGACCGCCGTGTCGAGCTGAAAGTTCTGCACCGCGGCGGCGATCGCCGCCGCTTCGGCCGGGGTGGCCGCCGGGTTCAGGCTGATCGAGGGCTGTGGCGCCGCCGGGGAAGTCAGATCGTCGGTCACCGGGCGATCCTAACCGTCATCGTTCCCGCCGATTTTGTCCATGGCGCTTCTCAGCCGCTTCATCTTCGGGGACCGGTCGGTGATCGGGTGGGCCCGATAGCTGAAGCTGTCGGGGGTCCAGAGCCGGAACACCGGCCTGCCCTTCGAGTCATAGGAGCCGACCAGGCCGTCGGGTTCCACGCCTCCCCAGCCGACCAGCCAGTCCCCCGAGGGGAGCTTGCGGGCCGAACCGCAGCAGACCGAATCGGGAACCTCCGGGTCGGTGAAGGACTGAACCAGCTTCGCCTCGCCCCTGTTCTCGTCGATCCTGTAGCGGACGACGCGCGGCGGCTTGTCGAGACCGGTCTCGTTGTCGAAAATCGAAACGTCGCCGTTCGGCAGCCGTCGGGCATCGTGCTGCCCCCCCAGCGGATAGGACCGGGAGGGGTCCCCGGTCACCGTCAGGCTCTCCGGGGTGGTCGTGCCGCCGAGTTTCCAGAGGATCTCGCCCGAGGCGCGGTCGATCTCGTAAACCGCGTCAAGGTGGCGAAACGACATCAGCATCCTGTCGCCGTTCCGCTCGACCGAATTCCAGTGGACCACGTCATAGGGGCGGGTGTAGGTCAGTACGTAATCCCACCAGCGCCCGGTTTCGGCAAGGCCGATGCGACCTTCCGAGTTCCAGCGCCAGGCGAGCGAGCCGTCGGGTCTGAGTTCCTGAACCTCTGCCCCCGTGACGGTCGCGTCGATGGTCCCGCCAAAAGGAGTGGCGTCCAGTCCGGACTGATTCCTGAAGGCACCGGTCAGGTAGTTGCCGTTGGGCAGCAGGAGCAGCTCATGGACGTCGATTGAGAGTCCACCGGCTGAA
>JAENXK010000046.1 GCA_016649615.1 Thermoleophilia bacterium | reverse complement strand
GTCGAAGAGATTCCGACCGGCGGCATTTCGATGAACTCGATCCTGTCCGCACCCCCGAGCCCTTCGAACGCCGTCTCAACGTCCGCCTCCCTACAGCCCTGGCGGGGTGCGATCCCGATCCGGGCCAGATCAAGAATCCCCTCCGGCTCATGCCAGTCGCCGAAGCCGAGCGCGGTGTCGGCACCCATCAGCAGGTGGACCTCGCTGTCCGGTCTGAGTTCTGCAATCCGCTCAAGGGTGTCACACGTGTAGGACGGACCCGGACGCTCGATCTCGATCGACCAGACCGACAGACCCTCCTGTCCCTGAATCGCCGCCTCCGTAAGGGCCAGTCTGGCCCGGCCGCCCGGATCCACCGATACGTCCTTGTGGTAGGAGTCGCCGGTCGGCACGAGCAGGACTTCGGCCAGGCCGAGCCTCCATTTCGCTTCACCGGCCAGCACCATGTGTCCGAGGTGGGGCGGGTTGAACGCCGACCCCAGCACACCGATCGGCCGCGGTCCCGGATCAGACCCGGATATGACCGTCTCCCTGCACCACGTATTTGAAGGTGGTCAGCTCCCTCAGGCCGATCGGACCGCGCGCGTGGAGCTTCTGGGTCGAGTTGCCGATCTCGGCCCCCATGCCGTATTCGAATCCATCGGTGAAGCGGGTCGAGGCGTTCACATAAACCGCAGCCGCATCGACTCCGGCAGTGAAGAGGTCGGCGGCCTGCTGCGATTCAGTGACGATCGCCTCGGAATGACCGCTGCCGTGTCGATTCACGTGTTCGATCGCGGCATCGAGGTCGTCGACCACGCCCACCGCCAGCTTGAGGTCCAGAAATTCGGTGTCCCAGTCGGCCTCGGTCGCATCTTTGACGGCGGTGCCGCCGGCGTCGGCCTGGGCCCTCCGGTCTCCGACCAGCTCCACTCCGGCATCGCTCAGCTGAGCCAGGGTGGGCGGCAGGAACGCGGCCGCCACCCGGGCGTCGACCAGCAGGGTCTCAGCCGAGTTGCAGACCCCGGGACGGCTCACCTTGGCGTTGAAGGCAATCTCCCGGGCCATTTCCAGGTCGGCTTCGCTGTGCACGTAGATGTGGCAGTTGCCGGACGCGGCGTACATCACCGGCACCGTCGCGACCTTCTTCAGGGCATTCTTGAGGCCCTCCCCGCCCCGCGGGATCAGCAGATCGATCTGGCCCTCCCGGGTCGCCAGCTCGGCGATCGCGTCATGTCCGCCGCCGCTCGAGAGGATCACCGAATCAACCGGCAATCCGGCCTCTTCAAGGGCGCCGCGGACCACCTCGGCCAGCGCCCCGTTGGTCCGCTCGGCGTAGCTCGAACCCCGCAGAACGATCGCATTGCCGCTCTTGATGGTCAGCACGGCGCAGTCGACGGTCACGTTCGGCCGCGCCTCGTAGACCACTGCGACCACCCCCAGGGGAACTCTTACCTTGCGCAGGCGAAGACCGCTTTCGAGGGTTCGGGCCTCGAGCTCCTCGCCGACCGGATCATTCAGGGCGGCCACTTCGCGGACTCCGACGGCCATCGCTTCGATCCGCCCGCGGTTCAGGGTCAGCCGGTCGACCAGGGCATCGCTCAGTCCGGACGCCCGCTCGTCGGCGAGGTCGGCTGCGTTGGCCTCCAGGATTCCGTCGGCGTCGGCCAGCAGTCCCGTCGCTACCGCCTCGAGGGCGCGATTCTTGACGGCGGTGGGGGCGGCCGCGAGCGTGCGGGCGGCCGACTTGGCGGCGGCACAGTCAGATGCGACGTCAGTGAGAGTTGCGTCCATGGCGGAAAGCCTAGCCGGATCGGGTCGCCGGCCGGGCTGAAGGTGCCCGGGATTCAGGCCAGCACGAAGTAGTCGCGGTGCACGATCTCTTCGGCCGCATGCGGCATCAGTTCGAGCACTTCACTGCTCTTCAACCCCTTGATGCGCGCCGCTTCTTCCGCCGAGTAGTTGGAGATTCCCTTGCCGACCACCCGGCCTCCGGCGAGAACTTCCACCGCGTCGCCGGCATCGAAGCTGCCCTCCACTCCGGTCACGCCAACCGGCAGCAGGCTTGAGCCTGACTGGCTCAGCACCCGGGCCGCGCCATCATCGACCAGGATCCGTCCGGCTGCCGGCTTGGCATAGCGCAGCCACTGTTTGAATCCGGACGAAGCCTTCTTTCTGACCGCAAACGAAGTCCCGGTCGCCTCACCGCCGGCAGCCCCGGTCAGCGTGCCTTCCAGGGTTCCATTGCAGATCCGGGTCTCGATCCCGGAATCGGTGGCCATCTCGGCTGCGGCCACTTTGGACCGCATTCCGCCGCTGCCGAACACCGAAGTCCGGTCGCCGATGTCCTTGCCGGAAAGCTCGGAAAAATCCTCGACCCGATCGATCAGCTCGGCCTCGGGATCGGACCGGGGGTCGGCCGTGTAAACCCCGTCAGTGTTGGTCAGCAGGACCAGCAGCCTGGCCTCCAGCATGATCGCGACCTGAGCCGCGAGGAAGTCGTTGTCACCGAAGGTAATCTCGTCGGTGGCGGTCGTGTCGTTCTCATTGATCACCGGAATCACGCCCCAGCCGAGCAGGCGTCGCAGGGTCTGGCGGGCATTCAGGTAGCTGGTCCGGCTGGCCACGTCGGAGGCGGTCAGAAGTACCTGGGCCGCGGCGGCTCCGCCCGCCTCGAGGCGGGACTCGTACTCACTGAAGAGCGAGCCCTGCCCGACCGCAGAAGCGGCCTGGAGCTCATCGATCGCGCGCGGCCTGGCCTCGAGCCCCATGATCCTGATTCCCCTGGCGATCGAGCCCGAGGTGACCATGACCAGAGACTCACCCCCGCGGAGCAGTTCGGATGCCTGGGCGCAGACTGAATCGAGCACACCGGCCCGCAGGCTGCCGTCATCGGCAGCCACGATCGAGGATCCGAGTTTCACCACCAGGGTCATGACGGAGCCCAGCCTAGCCCAAGGCGATCAGCCCGGGGCCGGGTGCGGGAGGCCTGAGCGCTCCCGCTCAGTAGAGCTCGAACTCGTACTCACCGACCCGTATGTCGTTGCCCGATTCGAACCCGGCCCGCTTGAGCTCGGCCATCACTCCCATCTCGGTAAGCCGTGTCTCCAGGTATCCGAGCGCTTCTTCGTTGTTCAGGTCGAAGCGGTCGAACAGCACCTCCACCCCGCTACCGTGGATCCGGAAGACCCCTTCGCCTTCGGCTTCCACCGAATAGCCACCCTCCCCCTTGGGCCGGTACGTCAGGTGCTCTGCCTCGTACTCGACGTCTATCTGGCCCGGACCGGGCGCGACCGGTGCCGCGACATGTTCGGGCACTTCTCTCAGGATCGTCTCGGTCAGCCGCTCCAGTCCGAATCCGGTCGCGGCGGAGACCGCGAGGATTCCGAGCACTGAGTCGCCCATCGCGCTCTGCCAGTCCCGGACCTGATCTTCGGTATCGGCGGCGCTCCAGAGATCCGACTTCGAGAGGACCAGCAATTCCGGCAGATCCTCGAGTCCGGTCCCGTGGGCGGTCAACTCCTCCCGCACGGCCCGGTAATTCTCCAGCGGCTCACCCGAAGAAGGCGCCAGCTCGACCACATGGATCAGCATCGCGCAGCGTTCGACGTGGGCGAGGAACTCGTGGCCGAGACCGGCTCCGTCCGCAGCGCCTTCGATCAGACCTGGGACGTCGGCCAGAATCACCTGCCGATCGTCGCCCTCGATCGTTCCCAGGACCGGTTCCAGGGTCGTGAACGGGTAATCGGCCACCTTGGGGTCGGCCCGGGTGAGACGGCTGAGCAGCGAAGACTTGCCGGCGTTCGGCAGGCCGATAAGACCGGCATCGGCCAGCAGCTTCAGCCGGAGCTCGACCCATCCCGACTCGCCGCTGGTCCCCTGCTCGGCAAAGCGGGGTGCCTGACGGACCGAGGTCGAAAAGCGCTTGTTGCCGTGCCCGCCACGACCACCTTTGGCCAGCACCGCGGTCTGATCGGGCTCGACCAGGTCAATCACCGCGCCGTCGACCGAGACCGCCTGGGTACCCGGCGGCACCGGAATCACCACATCTTCGCCGCGGGCTCCCTGTTTGTTCGAACCCCCTCCGCGGTGGCCCCGTTCAGCCCGAAAGTGCTTTGAGCGGAGGGCCCCGAGATCGCGGCGCGAACTGTCGCATCTGAGGATCACACCACCGCCGTGACCCCCGTCTCCTCCGTCGGGACCGCCCCGCGGCACGTGGGCCTCGCGCCGGAACGAGATCGCCCCGTCTCCCCCGGCCCCGCCTTCCACATAGATCTTCGCCCTGTCGTAAAGCACCGACCAAGCGTACGCGGAACCGGGCCGGCCAAGTGATCAACCGGACTCGAGACCCTCGATCCGCCGGCAAACCCCTGCGGGCGGTGGTCAGGAGCCGGCAGGACTCCGCGGGCTCCGGGCCGGGACCGACAGGCGGCCGCCGTTAACGAAACAGACCCGCCGACCGGCGGGTCTGCAAGAGCGGGTGCGCCGGGCGTTACTCGTCGGTGGCGACCGAAATCACCCGGCCGCGACGGCCGGGCCTGAACTCGACCGTTCCCCGCCGGGTCGCAAAGATCGTGTGGTCGCGGCCGAGTCCGGTGCCGTCTCCGGGCCAGAACTGCGTTCCGCGCTGGCGAACGATGATCTCGCCGCCATTGACCGACTGACCGGCGAAAACCTTCACCCCGAGCATCTTCGGGTTCGAGTCACGGCCGTTCCTTGAGGAGCCGAGTCCTTTCTTATGAGCCATCGCTGTCCTCCTTCTTGGCCGCGGGCTTTTTCGCCGCCGGCTTCTTCTCTGTCTTTGCAGCCGGCTTGGCTGCCGCCTTGGTCCCGGAGTCGGGTTTGGCCGAAGTCTTCGGCTTGGCTGGAGTCTTCGCCGCGGCCTTCGGCTTCGCGGGGGCCTTGGCCTTTGCCGGGGCCTTGGCCTTCGCCTTGGCCTTTGCCTTTGCCGGGGCCGGGGCCTTCGCCTTTGCCGGGGCCTTTGGCTTGGTTTCAGCCTTGGCCGCAGTCTTTGGCTTAGCCTCGGCCTTCTTCGCGGTCTCCTTCTTCGGGGCGGCTTTCTTTGAACCCCCGCCCAGTGAGGTGATCTCGAGCCTGGTCAGCTCCGAGCGGTGGCCGGCCCGGCGGGAATAACCCTTCTTGGCTTTGTACTTGAAGATCTTGATTTTCTCGCCGCGGAGGTGCTCGGTAACAGTGGCCTCGATCTTGATCTTGCCCAGCTCCTCAGCCCCGAGCACGACCTCTTCGCCCTTGAACATGACCGGCTTCAGGGTGACTTTGTCACCCTGTTCCGCCCGAAGGCGGTCAACCACGATCTCCGAGCCTTCTTCCACCCGATACTGCTTGCCGCCAAAATCTACAACCGCATACATAGTTGAACTCTCGAATCGTTTTCAGGTCAGGTCAGCTGCCGGCGTCGTTCTTGGACTTGCGGCCGCGATTGCGGCGTCCGCGCCGTAGGCCGAACCGGCCGGAGTTTACCGACTTCTCTTCCGGAGGCCCCTTCGGCCCGGAATCCGGCCCCGCTCCCGGTTCCGCGGGTTCCGGAGCGGGGTCTCCGGACTCGGGCCCGGATTCAGCTCTGGATCCGACCGGTTCTCCACCAGTGGATCTCCCACCCGATGCCTGGCGGCCGTTGGATCGGCCGGCGCCCTGTCGGTCCGGGCTCTTCTGGCCCTGCCGGTCGCCGCCGGAGCCGCCGCCGGAACTGCCCCGGCCACCCCGGCTCGAGCCCGACCGTCCGGAGCCGCCGCTTCCCCGTTTCTCTCTGGATTTGGCTACTTCAGGCTGGCTCGCCTCCGGCAGGAGCGAGGCCACCGCTGCCGCCCGCTCGACCGATTCGATCCGGATCATCTTGCGGTCGCCGACGAATCCGCCAGCGCCGCTGACGCTGATGATGTACGAGTCGATTCTGGCGATCGCGTCATCGGGCTCGAACATGTGGGGCTCTTCGATGGTGACGAAGACCTCTTCGCCGGGCCGGAAGGGCAGGGCCCTCTCTTCGATGGTGGCGCGATCTCCCGACTCGATCAATTCGAAATTGTCGATCGAGAGGGCGTCCCCGCCCTCAAAGTGGAAGCGCTTGCCCGACTCCTGTTCGAGTTCGGGCAGCCCGCTGTCACTCTGGTTGAGCAGGGCGGCCACCTTCGGGTTGACCCTGATCAGGAAGGCTTCCTGATCACTGTCCTCCGCCGCGATCTCGCGCATCTTGCGCAGCCCCTCCAGGGCCACGGTCTCGGCGGAAAGCACGACGCCGCCGCCGTTGCAGGTGGGGCACTCGACCGTGAGGATCTCGCGAACCCCGTCGGTGATGTTCTGGCGGGTCATCTCGACCAGACCGAGCGGCGAGATCTCGACCAGATAGCTCTTCGACTTGTCGGCGTCGAGCGCACTCTTCAGGGTCCCCAGGACCTTGTCCCGGTTCCTGCCCCTGGCCATGTCAATGAAGTCGATGACGATGATGCCGCCGATGTCGCGCAACCGGAGCTGGCGGACCACCTCGGCCGCCGCTTCGGTGTTGACCTTGGTGATCGTTTCTTCGAGCCCGCCCTTGCCGCGCCCGGTGAAGGAACCCGAGTTGACGTCAATCACGGTCAGTGCTTCGGTGTAATCGATGATCAGATACCCGCCCGACCGAAGATCGATCCTCTGCCCGAGGGTCGACTGGATCGCCTGTTCGATCTCCCACTTCTCGAAAAGCGGCTTGTTGCCCTGGTAGAGCTCGACCAGGTCGACCAGTTCCGGCGCCGTCCGCTGGAAGAAGCTGGTCACGCGATCGAACTGCTTTTCGTCGTCGATGATCGCCCGGTCGAACTCGTTGAGGAAGACGTCCCTGAGCACCCGGACCGGAAGGTCCTGCTCCTGGAACACCAGCGAGGGTGCCTTGACCCCGACCCGGCGCTTTTCCAGCACGTCGCTGAGCCGGTGAAGGTACTTGACCTCCCGGGTGAAGTCCGCCTTTCTGGCACCGTGGGCTGCGGTACGGACGATCAGGCCGCCCGGTCCGTCGTAGGAGCGGCTGACCATCTTGCGCAGACGATCACGCTCCTTGTCGGCCAGCCGCCGGCTGACCCCGACCCCGGTCCCGCTGGGCGCGTAAACCAGGTAGCGGCCGGCGATGGTCACGTTCATCGAGAGCCGGGCGCCCTTGGACTTGATCGGGTCCTTGATCACCTGGACCAGGATTTCCTGTTTCGGCTTGATCAGCTCGTCGATCCGCCGGCCCTGGCCCCGTCCCCTCCGGGGGGCGGGCTGGCCGTCGGGCAGGAGGATCTCGTCGACGTGGAGAAACCCATTTCTCTCCAGGCCGATGTCGACGAAGGCCGCCTCCATGCCGGGAAGGACATTGTCGACTTTGCCGAGGTAGATGTTTCCGACGAGCGAGCGGCCGCCGCGCCGCTCGATGTAGACCTCGGCCACTTCGCGCTTGGACTTGACTGTCTTTGCTTCGAGTACGGCCACCCGGGTTTCACCGGAGTCGGCCGATACCACGATCGTTTTTTTCATTTCAGTTTGTTCCGTTCAGATTGGTTGCCCGGGGATTCTCAGTGAATCCACAGACCCCTCTGACCGACGCGCGACTGAATGTGAATGCTCTGCAGGACCCCGATCATCATGAAGGTGGCGATGATCGCCGAGCCTCCATAACTCATCAGCGGCAAGGGGATGCCGGTGATCGGCATGATGCCGAGGTTCATTCCCACGTTTACGAAGACCTGGAGCATGATCGCGGTGGCTATGCCGGCCGCGACCAGAGTTCCGTAAAAATTCTTCGAGAGCGTCATCAGACGCAGCGCCCGCCAGAACAGGAGGGCAAAAAGGGATAGGACCAGCGCCGCGCCCACGAATCCGTACCGTTCGGCGACCACAGCGAAAATAAAATCGGTGTGGCGCTCGGGTACGAAGCCGAGGCGGGACTGGGTGGCCTGATCGCCGCGTCCGGTGGTTCCACCGGATCCGGTAGCGATCTTGGCCTGGTTTTGCTGATAGCCCGCATCGCCGATATTGGATGAGGGCGCAAGAAACGAGGTTAGTCGTTCCTGCTGGTACTGCTTGAGGACCGGGGCGCCGGCAATCGGCATGATGACCAGTGTTATCGCGATCAGTGCCGCAAGCCCGGCCCCGATCGCAGCGAGGTGCGACCAGCGCACCCCTGCCGCGACCATGATCGCGAGCGTGATTCCCCCGAACACGAGTGATGTGCCGAGGTCCTGCAGCAGGACGAGTCCTGTCGGCACCAAACCGAGTGCCAGGTAGCGGATCGTCCGTTGAGACTCGGAGCCACGTCGGGCCCCGTCAATCACAAACCCGGCCAGAGAGAGCACAAGCAGCAACTTGCCCAGCTCGGCCGGCTGAAAGGTGAAGAAAGGAAGCTCGAGAGACTGGGTTGACCCCCGGGCGGTGATGCCGAATACGAACACCGCGAGAATCGAGGCGCACAGGAACGTGTAGATACCAACCCGCAGTTCACGAAAACGCGAGTAGTCGATTCGAGAGATAGCAATCATCGCCACGATACCCACCAGACCGTACAGAGCCTGACGGCTCGCGTATTCCTGGGGGGCGCCCGCGACGGCCTGGCCGCTCGCCTCGTAGAGCGTGACGAGCGAGCAGGCAATCAGGCCCAGAGCCGAAAACGTCATCCAGCCGTCGGTGTCCCGGATGCCGATCCGGTCGAGCAGGCCGGCCCGCGGAAGGTGGGCCCCTTCCGCTCCCCGGGTTGTGGCAGAAGATTCCATCACTCGACGTTCCCGGAGCCGCCGGAGACGGATTTCGCCCGACGGTCGAAGTAGGCCGAGAGGATCTGCAGGGCGACCGGGGCCGCCGTGTCGGAGCCGAATCCGCCCCGCTCGACGGTAACCGCGACTGCCACCCTGGGGTCCGGATAGGGTGCCAGGGCCACGTACCACGACTGGTCGCCGTGCGGCGGCCGCTCGGCGGTTCCGGTCTTGCCGGCAACCGGGATCGGGAAACCGCCGAATACGCCGTAAGAGGTGCCGTCGGGCTGCTGGGCGGCGGCGTGAAGACCGTCCATAATCGCTTCCCGGGCGCCCGGGTCCAAATCTATCTGGCGCTGGAGTTCGGATTCGTATTCCCTGACGACGCGCCCGGCGGAATCCTCACCCTGGATGACCAGACGTGGCTTGTAGACCGTGCCGCCGTTGCCCAGCGCCGCGTAGGCCGTCGCCATCTGGAGCGGATCGGCCTGGAGGTCGCCCTGCCCGATCGCCAGCTGGACGTTGTCGCCGATAGCCCAGGGCCGGTCCGTCTCCCCGGCCGCAAAAAGCTCGTTGCGCCACTCGGGAGTCGGAAGCAGGCCTTCGGATTCGCCCGGCAGGTCGATCCCGGTCGGCCGTCCGATGCCGAACTGGCTCGACCAGTGCTGGAGCTGCTCGCCGCCGTTGAGCTGTGCTCCGAGGCTGTAGAAATAGACGTCGGAGGAGACCTCGATCGCCCGCCGCAGGTCGACCGGGCCGTGCGCCTGGCTGCCGGCATTGGTGAAGGTCTGGTCGGAAATCGTGATCTTGCCTCCGTCGTCGACCACGGTCGAGGGCGTGATCTTTCCGGCGGCGAGCCCGGCCACCGCCGTGATCGGCTTGTAGGTTGATCCGACCGGATAGGCGCCGGCGATCGCGCGGTTGAACATCGGCGCACCGAGATCTTCGTCCCAGAGATTCTTGGCGGCCCGGGGAGTGAGCGGCCGGGTGAATATGTCGGGGTCGAAGGTCGGGTTTGAGCCCATACCGAGGACCTCGCCGTCGTTGACGTCCAGCGCCACAAAGGCAGCCGGGAGCCCCACACCGAGCAGGGCCGATTCGCCGGCCGCCTGAACATCCGGATCGAGGGTCAGGCGGATTGCCTCGCCCGGCTCCGGGGTGGTCGAGTCCAGCTGACCCTTGATCCGTCCGCGTGAATCGACCTGGACCCGGGTCAGCCCCGCTTCACCACGCAACTGGGCGTCGTACTGCTGCTCGATCCCGGCTTTGCCCAGGGTGTCCCCGGCCTGGAGGCCGGCGCCCTCGGGTGATTTCAGGTCCTCGGCCGTGACTTCACCGACGCTGCCCAGCAGGTGGGCCGCTCGGACGTCCTCGGGATAGCGCCTGACGAAAACCCGGTTGATCTGGATTTCGGGGAAGTCGGACTGGTGCTCCTGAAGGTAGTAGACGATGTCGTCGCCGACGTCGCGGACCAGGGTTACCGGACTGCCCGGCGGGTTGTCTTTGATCTCGAACCGGTAGCGCTTGCGGACCCAGCTCTGGCTCCTGCCGATGACTTCACCGATCGAGGTGAAGAACTTCCGCCGCTCCGCGGTGTCGGAGGGGATCTCCAGCGGGTCCAGCTGCAGGGCCATGCTGGTCCGGTTGTCGACCAGCACGTTTCCGTCGCGGTCCAGGATCCTGCCCCGGGGCGCGAGCACCCGGACCTCCCGGGTCTGGTTGTCGTTGGCCTCAGCCAGATAGCGGTCTCCGGTCACTACCTGGAGCGACCACAACCGGAAAAAGAGCATGGCGAACAGGGCTACCCCGATGCCGCCCAGGATCGCCACCCTGAGAGCGGTTCCGCTGAGCCTCCTGTGCCTCGGGGTTACCGGTTCAATACGCATCGTCTACCCCTGACAACCCGCCAGAACTCGAAAGCGGTCGGTCGGGACGCCGCCTTGGCTGCCGCTCGCTCACCAGGGCCGGCCGCAGGGCACGACGGACGAAGGCGTAGATCGGCACCCCCAGAAGGAATCCATAGATTCCCTGGACCATCGCTTCGACCAGGAAAGAGGCGCTGAGACTCGCCTCGAATCCGAGCCCCACAGTGAAAATTCCCAGGGTCAGGCTGGCGGCCACGGTCGCCCCACCGCAGAACCCGGCGATGATCAGCCGGTCGGGCAGCTCGCCCCGCTCGCGATAGAGGCCGGCCAGGTAACCGATCGCCATGAAGATCAGGCAGCTGCTTCCGAGCGGACCGTCGGCCAGCCCGTCGGCGAGAAAGCCGAACGAAAAACCGACCGTTGCCCCGACCATGCTGCCACCGAGCAGACCGAAAACCACGGCGCAGGCCGGCAGTATCCAGAACGACGTGCCGGCCAGCTCCACCAACGAGAAGAACGTGTTCTGGAGCAGGACCAGAAGCAGCACCAGCAGTGCGATCCGGAGCAGTGATTTGTTGGTGACGATCATCCGCGGTTTCCACCGGTCAGGACCTGGAGCAGATCGAGGTTCCTGAAGTCAGGGTACGGCACGAGCTCAACGCTCTGGATCGCCTCCCGTTCGTCGATCGGTGCCCGGTAGACCTCCCCGATCGGGATCCCCGCGGGAAAAAAGGACGAGATCCCGTCTCCGCGCCAGCCCGATGTGACCACGCTCTGCCCTTTGCCCAGTTTGCGGGTCTGGTCGAGGAATTCGAGGACCAGCCGGTCAGGGTCGCCGACCTTGGGCCGCACGACACCCTGGGAGCCGCTGGGAACGGCCTTCGCGGTCACCGCGCTCGAGCTGTCCGTGATCAGGGTGACCTCGGACTGTCCACGGCTCACCGAGCTGATCCGGCCCACCAGCCCGTCACCGTTGACCACCGGGTCGTTGACCGAAATCCCGTCGGCCGAGCCACGGTTTATCCCGACCGTCGAGAACCAGACGGTGGGAGAGCGGGTGATAACCGAACCCGTCACCGGGCTGTAGGCGTCCGGGATGCGACCACGCTTTTCGAGGTTGACCAGTTTGCGAAGCTGGGCGTTTTCCTGAATCGCCTCTTTGCCTGCCACCGCTTCGGCCCTGGCCTGCTCGAGCTCAGCCGACAACTGCTCGCGATCGCCCCGAGCTGCCATCGTCTCGTCAAACCAGTTGGCCAGGTCCCGGACGGGCTTCAGCACCCGGCTCGCACCGTTTTCGAGTGGACCGAAGACCGAGCCCAGGGGGCCGCCGACCGCACCCGATCCCTTGCCGAAGCTCAGCGTGAGGAGGATGAAGCCGACCACGATCAGGCCTATGAGGACCGCTCGGCGGCGGCGAACTTGCTTGCGATACACGGAGGTGACTTTCTCAGTTATTGGCGCCGTCAGTGCGATCCCGGCGGGCGCTGTCTGCTTAGTTGCAGGGTTCCGGCTTCGCTGCCCGCTTCACGCTGTCCCCGGGAGTGCCCGGGCGGATCTGGCGGCTGGCCGGAATCGGCAATTCTAGCGGGCCGTGCCCGCTGGCCCGGCAGCGAAACGGGCTGAATTCAGGCTTCCAGTTCCGGGGCCAGCCGGTACAGCAGGGCTATCGGCAGCCCGATCACGTTTGCCACATCACCTTCGACCCGGTCGACCAGAGCCGAGCCGCGACCCTGGATCGCGTATCCGCCGGCCCGTCCCTTCCACTCGCCGGTCGCCAGGTAGCGGTCTATGTCGTGGACGTCGAGCGGCCTGAACCGGACCGTGGTCTCCTCCACGCCTGTCCTGACCCGGTCACTTTCGGGCCCGATCACCGCCAGACCGCTGATAACCCGGTGGGTCCGACCGGACAGCTGAGCCAGGTACTCCCGCGCCCGAACCGCGTCTTCGGGCTTGCCGATCAGATGATCCTCGATCACCACGTCGGTGTCGCAACCGACGACCAGCGTCCCGGCGCCGGCGGCCGCCCCGGAATCGATCACGGCATTGGCCTTCAGCGTCGCATTGGCCACCACGACCGAGGCCGGCTCACCGTGGACGATTTCCTCGACTCCGGAGGCGATCACCTCGAATTCAAGACCGAGACGGCCGAGGATCTCCCGCCGCTGCGGCGAACCGGAGGCGAGCACGACACTGGGTGGAGCCGGCTTCTGCGGGTGATCCGGCATCGGCGGCCGACCCTCGCCGGTCAGGGGGCCTGAAGCCCTTCCGGGAACCAGATCGCGATTTCGCGGGCGGCCGACTCGTCGGAGTCGGATCCGTGGACCATGTTGAAGGTGACCTCGAGTGCGAAGTCGCCCCGGATCGAACCGGGTGCGGCCTCGACCGGATTGGTCGCGCCGATCAACTGGCGCGCCGCCGGAACCGCCTCGGGGCCTTCCAGCACCGCCGCAACGAGGGGGCCGCCGGTGATGAAGTCGACCAGTTCGCCGAAGAAAGGCTTTTCGGTGTGCTCGGCGTAGTGCTGGTTGGCGACCGCTTCGGTCGCGGTCAGCTTCTTGAGGGCGACGATCCGCAGCCCTTTGCGTTCAAACCGGGCGAGAACCTCGCCGGTCAGAGCGCGGTCGAAGGCGTCGGGCTTCACCAGAATGAGGGTTTGTGACATGGGTTTTCTTGCTCCGTATCAGGATTGTCAGGCTTGTCAGGGTTCGTGGCCGCCGGCTTCCACCAGGCGTGGCGGAAGCGTCGAGAGGCTACCGGGGTTCGGCGTCTTCGCCCTTCGGACCGGCGTCGCCGCGGTTGATCGGCTTCGATCCGGACTCGTCGTCGGCGACCACTACTTTGCGCCGGCTCGAACGCGAACTGCGCCGGGCCGGATCAGGGGTTTCGGCCCGCTCGGTTCTGGCTCCGTCGGTCGAGGCTCCGGATTCCGGGGGAGCGGTGGAGCGCCTTCGGGAAGTCCTCTGGCCGGATTCCGGCTTCGGCCCCGAAGCTGTCTTCGAGCCTGCGGTGGCCTCCGAGCCTGCCGCGGCCTTCGAGCCGGCAGTGGCCTCCGAGCCTGTGGCCGCCTTCGAACCGGAAGCCGCCTTCGAACCGGAAGTGGCCTTCGAGCCGGATGCCTTGCGCCGTCTCGGGCGCCCTTTTTCGTCGGTCTCGGATGAGTCGCGCCGGGAAGAACGCTTGGGCGCGATCAGGGTCTTCTCGCAATAGGGGCAGAGCTTCCAGTTGAGTCCGACCGGCCTCGAACAGCTCGGGCAGGGCTGCTTCAGCCGGGTCCGGCAACTCGGGCACTTGATGTAGTCGGGCTGCGTCGGAAAACCGCACTTGCGACAGGAATTGGCATCGTGGAGGCGCAGGCGGGCTTCGGTGTCTTTGACCTCGAGTTCGCGCTCGCGCGCATCATCGAGGTATTCCCCGGGCCGCAGGATCGTGTAGATGATCGTGCCGAAGAACGGAAAGATGAATGACGCGAGGGTGGAGCAGCCGATCAGGAAGGGATCCTCGATCCGGCGACGGGCGTCGTTCCAGGTGAAGATGACAAGGGCGATCCAGATCGCGAACAGGAGGAGGATCAGGCCTGTGACGACCAGGTTTGCGGCTGTGTTGCTGATTCCGAAGATGGCGAGGGGCATGAGCTTGCTAGAGAAAGGTCCTTCCGAATAGGTATCCGAGGCCGAAGAAAACGAGGATCACTACCGCCACGACGGCAGCAACCAGCGCCATCATCGACAGCAGTTGAGAGCCAGCCTGACGATTCACTGCGTAATCGTCGCACACCCGCCGGAAATCGGACTCGTCAGGTGCGATTGGGAGGCGAGTTGCCTGACCGGGCCCGGGCTCAGACGAGGCCGGAGGCCGGGAGCAGGAAGTGCGAGCCGGCGACCAGAACGATGCCTCCGGATTCGCGGGCCCGGTCTCGGGCAAGGCTGAACGCCGTGACGGCATCGGCCCGCTCCTCACAGGCGAGTCCGGCACCGGCAGCCAGGCGGCAGAGCTCCGGTGCCGTCCAGGAGCGGGCTCCGGGGCGACCCCAGGCGGTCAGGTATTTTTCCGGCAGCTCGGTGAAAACCGCTTCCTGAAGACCGGGAGCCAGCTCTTCCAGAATTCCGGGAGCATCCTTGTCGGCCAGCGCCCCGAACAGGGCGACCACCGGCCGGCCGCCGGCTATCTCCGGCAGCGTCCGG
>JAENXK010000028.1 GCA_016649615.1 Thermoleophilia bacterium | reverse complement strand
CCTTGCGACCGTCGATCGTGCCGTGGCCGGTGACCACCGCGTCACCCCATGGGCGGCGCTTGTCCATCTCGAAATCGGTGGTCCGGTGGCGGACGAAAGTGTCGAGCTCGTCGAACGAGCCGGGGTCGAGCAGCTTCTCGACACGCTCGCGGGCAGTCAGCTTTCCCTTGGCGTGGTGCTTCTCCACCGCCTCTTCCGAGGCCGAGTTGATCGCCTGGTCGCGCAGCTCACGCAGAAACTCGAGCTTCTCTTCGTGGGTTTCGGGACTCTTTTCGCGCATCGAAGAGGTCAGTCTATTTGGGCAGGCGAGGTCAGGCCGCCCCGGTCCGGGCCGATGACGCTTTCGGGAACCCGGGTGGCGGTGCCGTCGCCTCTCGGACAGCGGAGCCGGCCTGTCGGCATTCCTGAGAGGGTTACGGACGTGAATAACCCGAGCTCGAGCGGAACCGGCACCCGGGAGGGACTGTTCGCTTCACCCCGGTGGGTGTGGGCGACCGTTGCCCTGCTCACCCTGATCGGCGCCCTGGTCAGAATCAAGACAGCCGGATCGTCGCTCTTCGGTGACGAGCTTTCGACCCTGTGGATCGTTGATGGCCGCTCGCTGAAGCAGGTGATCGAGATCGTCAACTCCGACGCCGAGATCACACCGCCCCTCTACTTCGTGCTCGCCTGGATGGCGAACAAACTCGGCAGCGATCCCGACCTGATCCGCCTGCCCGCGTTGATCGCGGGCATCGGTGCGATCCCCCTGACTTACGCGATCGGCCTGCGGATGATCGGTCGCCTGGGGGCCCTTGTCGCCACCGCGGTAGTGACCGTCAGTCCTTTCCTGGTCTTTTATTCCGCCGACGCTCGCGCCTATTCGGTGGGGATCACGATGCTGTTGCTATCCACCCTGGGTCTCCTGCTCGCCGCCGAGACCGGCCGCAGAAGATGGTGGGCGCTTTACGGCGTGGCAAGCCTGCTGGCGCTCTACAGCCACTACACGATGGCCTTCGTGCTGATCGGTCAGCTGCTCTGGCTGCTCTGGGCCTTTCCGTCAGCGAGGAAGTCCGCGATCGTGACCAACGCGATAGCCGCGGTGTTCTATCTGCCGTGGATCGGTGGCTTCCTGGCAGACAACGGTTCGATCACGGTGCCCATACTCGAGGCGCTCCAGGGAGACGGTTTCGACTCCAAGAAAAATGCGGTGGAGCAGGTGGTCTTCTCCAGGCAGTTCACCGGGGTCTGGGCGCTCGGCAGGGCCGCCGATGTCTGGCTGATCAGTCTGGGAGTTCTGATCGCGGCGGGCGGGGCCTCCGTCCGCTGGGTGTTCGGCAGGGTCAAACCGGTACTGGAAGGTCTCGCGAGCAAAGGACTGGTGCTGGCCGCCGTGCTGACCCTCTCGACCGCGATCGGGGAGGCGATTCTCCTGACGCTGGGCGACGACATCTTCGGTGGCCGCAATCTCGCTGCCACCTGGGTCGGGCTGCCTTTCCTGCTCGGCTCGGTGGTGATGATGAACACCCGGTTCTGGGCGGCACTGTCGGCGACCCTGATGCTCGCCGGCTTCGCCTACGGAACGGCCAGGATCACCGATCCCGTCAAAAGCTCCCTCCCGTACAGCGAGGCCTCGGACTACACGGCGACCGTCGTCGCCGATGGCGGCGTGGCGATCGACGCGGCCCACTTCACGCCCAGCCCGATGAGCGCCGCGAACGCCTATCTGCCATCCTCGGTCACGCTTTACAGGCCCGGCCTTCCGGCGCTCGATGAGGTTGACTTCATCAACAGGATCCTGGTCCCGAAACCGCGGCAGCCGGTGGTCGACGAGGCCTTCGCCGATGCCGACGGCGGACCGGTGGCGGTCATGACTTTCGGCGGTCCGGACCTTGCCACCGACCGGCAGTTCATCCACGACAAGACCGGGGGCGTCGTCGAGGTCCCTGAAGGCTGGTCGATAACGGCACAGGAAGAGTTTGAGGGCTTGCAGGATCTCACCGTGACCACCTACGAACGGAAAGCAGGCAAGTGAGTAGTGAGTGAAGAGCAGGTTTCAGCCCACTTCGACGATATCGCCGACGAGTACGACGACTCGCTCCCGCCCCATGTGGTCGAGCACTACCTGGAAAAGCGCACCCTATTCATCCGCGGCATGCTGGATTCGGGCAGGATCCTCGATGTCGGCTGTGGAACCGGGGTGGTCGCCGGCCGTCTGGCTGCCGCCGGATACGACGTCACCGGGACCGATCCTTCACCGGGCATGCTCTCCCACCTGGCCGAGCACGCGCCCGGCGTTCACCCGGTCGAGGGCTCGGCCACCGAGCTTCCCTTCGAAAACGACAGTTTCGACCTGACCTACTGCGTCGCTGTGATGCACCACATCGCCGAACCCGCCGCGGTTCACCGCTCACTCGGTGAGATGGTCCGGGTGGTCCGACCCGGCGGCCAGATCCTGATCTGGGATCACAACCCGCGCAATCCGTACTGGAAGAACCTGATGGCCCGGGTGCCGCAGGACGACGGTTCGGAAAGGCTCATTCCCGAAGCCGAGATCGTCAGGGGACTGAGCGACGGAGGCGCACGGATCACCGCCCGGCAGCAGCTCGGCTTCGTCCCTGATTTCGTGCCGCCCCGGATGCTCGGCGCGATGACGGCGATCGAGGGCCTGGTCGAGAAGACCCCCGCCGTTCGCCGCCTCTGCGCCCACAACGTGATCGTCGCGCGCAAGCCCGGGTGAGGCAGGCCCGCCCGGGGCCGGTCAGGTGCGGGGCCGTCTTCCGAACCGGTAGCCGAGAATCAGCCTGATCATGGTCAGGCCGAGGAAGAAGGCGGTCATACGGTTGCCGGTCACCGACGAGGTGCCGACCCGGGGCAGGTAGTTGACCGGGACTTCGACGAAGCTGATCCCTGAGCGGATCGTCAGCATCAGCATCTCCGGCCCGGCGTGGCTTCCGCCCACCTTCATCTCGTCGGCGAAGCGGTCGGCCACCTCCCGGCTCAGCAGCCGGTAGGTGCAGCCGATGTCGCTCAGGTGAGAAGTGTTGAAAGAGACTTCGACGAATTTGGCCACGGCCCAGTTGCCCCAGCGAAGGAACCAGTCCATGTTGGCTCCCTCCCAGATCATTTCGCGGGTGGTCCGCGTACCGAGGACGATCTCGCATTCATCCGAGAAGGCAAGCAGCTTGATGATGTCCGAGGGCAGAAAAGTTCCGTCCGGTTCGGCGAGCACGACCAGGTCTCCCGTGGACTCGCGGAGCCCGCGCCTGATCGCGTGACCGTATCCCTGGCTGGTCTCGAAGACCTGCCTGGCTTCGGTCTTCTCGACCTCTTCCCGGGTGCCTTCCTGAGCGTTGTTGTTGACCACCAGGACTTCGTCGACGACGCCGGTGGCCTCGAAATTCTCGATCACCTCGCGGATCGAATCCCGCTCGGCGTAGGTCATCAGCACGACCGAGACTGTCTTGTCCATCCACATACGCGGAATTTACGCGCTGCGGCCGCGATAGGTCGTCCGCCATGTCACGCTCCGGCTCGCGGCGGGAGCCTCAAGCTCGCCCTCAGTCCCATACCATTCCGCTGTGAGCGATATCCCCATAGTCGATCGCGTCCCCGGCGCCCTGCAGGCCTCATCCGACCCGGAGGCCCTGCGCCTGGCCTATCTCAGCCTGCTCAAGATGGGCCTGACCGACCTGCTCGGAGTCCGGACCCAGACGATCCACTGGAACGAGAACGGCAACCTCTTCCTCCGTCATCTCAAGGACGAAGAAATGCGTTTCCGGGTGAACGGCATCGACTGGCCCGCCCACGGCATGACCATGGTCGGACTCGAGCGCCTGGACGACCTGCAGGGCTGTGTCGAAGAAGTCGTCCGCAACGGTGTGGAAGGCGACCTGATCGAAGCCGGCACCTGGCGTGGTGGCGCCTCGATCCTGATGCGGGCCACCCTCAACAGCCTCGGAGTCACCGACCGGACCGTCTGGCTCGCCGACTCATTCAGCGGGTTCCCGATGCCGGACCGCGAGGCCTACCCGGAAGACAGCGGCATCGACTTCAGCGACCGGGATTTCATCGCCGTCCCGATCGAGGAGGTCAAGGGCAATCTGGACAAGTACGGCTGCGGCGAAGGGGTCGAGTTCGTCCCCGGCTTTTTTGAAGACACGATGGCGGGCATGGCCGCCGGCACCTGGGCGATCGTGCGCCTCGACGGCGACTCTTACGAATCGACGATGCTCACGCTCTCCAAGCTCTACCCCGGCCTGTCCAGGGGCGGATACTTGATCGTCGACGACTACGGGGCGCTGCCCGAGTGCAGGCGCGCGGTCACCGAATACCGCGAGGCCCACGACATCACCGCGCCCATGGAGACGATCGACTGGACCGGCGTCAAGTGGCGCAAAGAGACCGATTCCGAACCCGAGAAGGGCCAGGCCCCGGTTCCGAGCCGCCGTGAAAAGACCGACCGCCGGGTGGTCAGGCAGGGCGGCCACCGGATTCCGACCATGCGGGAGCGCCTGCTTCAGGATGAAATCGATCAGCTGAAAACGAAGCTGGAGCAGGCCGAGGCCAACGCGAAGTGATCGCATTCGGAGTTGCGCTCACCGATGTCGATCAGTACGAAGAATGCGCTGAACCCGGCATCGCGTTCTGCCGTGAGCAGGACACCCGGACACTCGTCTACGACAGCGCCGGCTCGATCTTTCGCAACTACAATCTGATCCTCGATGACGCGGCGAAGATCGAGGGACTGGAGGCGATAGTCCTGATTCACCAGGACGCGGAAATCATCGACCCGGAATTCATCCCCAAGATCCGTGCGGCCGTGGAGGGTCCCGATGTTGCGATCGTGGGCTGTGCCGGTGCGGTCGGGGTCCGCAACATCGCCTGGTGGGAGGGCTCGGTCACCTGGGCCTCGTTCACCCATCGCTACAAGGAGATGGGCGGCGGCGAGATCCCGGCGGTGAGCTGGCTGGAAGATGACACCGCGCCCTACGCCCGGCTGGGTGAGGTTGATTCGATCGACGGCTTCGTCATGGCTTTCTCACCCTGGGCGATCCAGAACCTGCGCTTCGACGAATCGCTCGGCACCAAGCTCCACGGCTACGACTTCGACATCTGCATGCAGGCCCGCCAGGCGGGGAAAAAGGTGGTGACCGCGGATCTCAAGGTCGTCCACCACCACTCACTGAGCCTGGTCAGCGACGCCGAAAGCTGGGTCGACGCCCAGATAAAGCTCGCCGACAAGTGGGAAGACGTGATCCCGCCGCCCTACGGCACCGAGTTGACCTGGAAGCAGCGGACCCGCCGGGCCGAGGCGGAAACCTCGGTGGCCCGCATGATCGGAGCCGCCTCGGACCTTCTCTATGAAGCCAGGAACAGGGTGCTGCTGCGCGAGATCGAAGAGCTGAAGTCGAGCACCAGCTGGAAAGTCACCGCGCCGCTGCGGTGGTTCACCGGACTGTTTCGCCGCACCGGCTGAAACACCGGGCCCCCGGCGGGGAACCTACTTATCGAGGACTTCGCTGATGCGCCGGCGCGAAAAGATCGGCTCACCCCGCTGCCTCAGCTTCGAGACCCTCTCCGCCATCGCAAAGGCGCTCGACTCGAGCATGTCGTTCAGCAGGGCTTCCTGCTCGTTCACCTTGACCCGCAGTTCATGGACCTCCTGGGCCAGGCCGTGATTTCGCACCAGATGGTCGACCCGGTTTGACTCGAGCCGGTGGAGGATCGGACTGTCGTCCCAGGGCGCGACGATCGCGGCGACCTTGTCCGCCCACGGGGCCCGTTCGTCATAGATCACGGCGAAGCCGAAGAAGGCCGGCACGACGGCCAGCTTCAGGTCCGGGCGCCCGGCGATGAAGTCTTCCAGTGCGGTCAGCACACCGTTTTTGGCGCCGCCCTCGGTTGCGGCCGCCCATTCGTAGGGCAGGCCCCGGGTTTCGCTCACTCCCGGTTCGCCGGGAACGAGCCCGACGTTGTGTGCGAGAGGCTGGCGCTGGTCCTCGGGAACCCGGTCCGGGGCGTAGTAGGTGTCGCGGCGGGCGTGCGGCCATCCGGCATCGTGGAACATGAGCAGCGGAAAGGGTTCGTCACCGGCCCGCCCGGCGATCGCTTCCAGTTCGCCAGTCAGCGTGAAGTAGTTGTGGTCGCCGTCGATGATGATCGAGTCGGGCAGCTCGTCCAGACCCGCCAGGGCGGCCATCCCCGTGTCTTCGATCAGGTCCAGGTCCGGCCGCTCGGCGACCAGTTCGAGCAGCCGCTTCGGCGGCAGCGGATCGACCGTGGCCACGCTGGCGTCATTCGCATCCGCCCAGGCGAGCAGGTCGCGGGTCAGCTCTCCCTCGTAGGAGCCCACCTCCAGAACCCGCCGGGTCGGAACCGCCTCCAGGCAGGCGGACAGGAGCTCGATCACATTGGCGAGTGAGTAGCCCCAACCAAGGGGATCGGTTACGCGAGGAGGATTGTCCATCTGAGCACCGCTTCCGGAGCGATCGGGTCAGGATATATGTTTCGCATCGATGAGCAACGCAACCGCGAACGATGGACTGGGGGACCTGATGGCCGAAGTCAGGTCACGTCATCCCCGTTTCTGGCGGGCGGTCGTCGCCGACGCCCGGGTCAACGCCGCCTATCGCGGAGAGCGCAGTGAATTCCGCTCGGGCGGCGATGCCCTCGTCCAGATTCTTCGCCTGAGCCTGCGAAGCGACGCCTTCGTCGGCCAGATCTGTTACCGGGCCAAGGCGGCCATGCAGGCGCGGCGCATACCGCTGCTGCCACGACTCGCCCACCGGTTGGCGATCGTGACTTCCCAGATCGCGATCGGAGACCCGGTCGTGGTCGAGCCGGGCGTTTACATAGTCCACGGACAGGTCGTCGTCGACGGGATCACCGAAATCGGTGCCGGTGTGGTGATCGCACCGTTCACGACGATCGGCCTCAAGGCAGGCAACTTCAGGGGTCCCCGGCTCGGGCCGAACGTCAATGTCGGCACCGGAGCGAAGATCCTGGGGGCGGTGAAACTCGGGGAAGGCTGCGTGGTCGGCGCCAACGCGGTGGTCGTGGATGACGTCGCCACCGGCGTCGTGGTTGCCGGTGTACCGGCCCGGCCGGTCAAGGCCGGGGAATAACTCGCCGGCCGGCCCGTACCTCCCGGCGTACCGGCGAAAGCGTCAGTAGCCTGTATAGCCACAGTCAGCAGGCAGATTCCTTCTACTTCAACAAAGCGGAGACTGATAAATGTTCTTTCGATCACGCAAAAATGAGAAAGACGATGGTGCCACCGCCGTGGCCGATCGCAGCCCGGCGATGGTCAAGGCCGACGAACTCGAGCAGGCCGGTGATTTCATGGGCGCAGTCGAAGCTCTTGCCGTCGAAAACCGCGCCGCCCGAGACATGGAACTCGAGCGCCGCATGGTCCGCCTGCGCCACCGTGCCGGAGTCGACCTGGTCAAGGCGGCCGACTCACCGCCGATGGCCGAACCCGACTACGACGCGCTCAAGGTCGAGGGAGACATTCCGGAGATCAACGCCTCCGAAATGAGCGCGCCCCTGGCCCGTGCTGCCATGTTGCGCCATGGCTGCCTGATCGTTCGTGGCGTCGTGCCCGAGGAAGAAGCGATCCAGATGCGGGACGACATCGAGCGCTCCTTCCAGGCGCGCGACGACGAGACCGTCGATGGCTATTTCGAGGAGTTCGTGCCCGACCCGCCTTTCACCATCCTCGAGCGCCGCTGGGTGAGCGACGGCGGTGGTATCTGGGCGGCCGATTCACCGAAATTCACCTTTGACATGGTTGAGGCCTTCGACCGCGTCGGCCTGCAGAGCCTGGTCGAGGACTACCTGGGCGAGCGCCCGGCCTTCTCGGTCAACAAGTGCACACTGCGGAGGGTGCCTCCGGAGGCGGGCACGGCCTGGCATCAGGACGGCGCCTTTCTCGGTGACGTCAAGGCACTCAACGTCTGGATGTCCCTCTCACGCTGCGGCGACATCGCCCCCAGCCTCGACATCGTTCCGAAGCGCATCGAGGAGATCCTGCCGACCGGAACCGATGATGCGCTCTTTCCCTGGTCGATCTCGGACAAGGTTGCCGAGGAGGCAGCCGGCGATACACCGATCCTGCGTCCGATCTTCAACCCTGGTGACGTGATCCTCTTCGACGACGTCAACGTGCACCGCACCGGCGTCGACAGTGAGACGATGACCGAGAACCGTTACGCGATCGAGAGCTGGTTCTTCGGCCCCTCGACTTTCCCGGACGAATACGTTCCGCTGGCCTTTTAGGCCGGCGGGGGTGTTCCGGCTGGTACTCGGTTGCACCGCTCGACCCATGGGATGAACCGTTGATCGCCATCTGCATGGCGACCTTCAATCCGAGGGCCGATCTGCTCAGGGTGCAGCTCGATTCGATCCGCGGCCAGACCGGGGTCGAGTGGAGGTGTTTCATCAGCGACGACGCCTCGGACGAGCGGCATTTCGGCGAACTTGAAACCCAGACAGCCGGCGACGAGCGCTTCGTCCTCAGCCGCTCCGGGGAGCGGCTCGGCTTTTACCGGAACTTCGAGCGGGCACTCGGCATGGTCGAAGGAGACTTCGAGTACGTCGCGCTCTCCGACCAGGACGACCGCTGGAATCCGGACAAGCTGGAGCGGCTGCTGGAAGGCCTCGGCAGCGCAAAGCTCGTCTACAGCGACCAGCGCGTGGTCGCGCGTGACGGACAGGTGATCTCACCCACCTACTGGACCGGCCGCGGCAACAACCACACCAACCTGACCTCGCTTCTGATCGCGAACACGATCACCGGGGCCGCTTCGCTCTTCCGGCGGGAACTGCTCGAATACGCCCTGCCTTTCCCCTCGGTGCCGGGCGATCAGTACCACGACCACTGGCTGGGGCTGGTGGCACTCTCGCTGGGAGATGTGGCGTACATCGACGCGCCTCTCTATGACTACGTCCAGCACGACGACGCCGTGCTCGGGCATGACGAGGCCAACGCGGGCAGCCGGGCGCGCCCGTTCGTCCAGCGTTTCGATCCCCGGCTTCTGCGCGAGACCGTCAGCGGCTGGGCATCGGCCTACTTCGACGTCTACCTGAGACTGCAATCGCTGGCGCAGGCCCTGCTCATCCGCTGCGGCGAACAGATGGCATCCCGCAAGAAGAGGGCACTCGAACGATTCATCGCCACCAACCGCGACCCCCTCGGCCCGGTGCGGCTGTGGCTGCGCAGCCTGCGTTCGCTGGCCGGCAGGAACGAAACCCTCGGCGTCGAGAGGATTCTGGCGCGGGCGGTGCTCTACCGTCACCTGGCAGCGGCGAAGAATCGCCTGCCTGATTCGGTCCTCGAGCGCGCCGCCGGCGGCCCTGTGCCATCGGGCAGCGAGCCCGCCGGCGTGCTCGACGCCGACCGCATGAGCCACAAGATCCAGCCGCTGGCGGCGTCGATCGAAGCGGGCTCTCCCGAACGGGTCAACATCCTGATCCCGGCGATAGACCTCGATCACTTCTTCGGCGGCTACATCGCCAAGTTCAACCTGGCGAGGAAGCTGGCCGATTCCGGCCGCCGGGTCAGGATCATCACGGTCGACCCCAACCCCCAGCTGCCGTCCGAGTGGCGAAGCCGGATCGAAAGCTATGAGGGACTGGCGGGAGTCTTCGACTCGGTCGAAGTCGAGTTCGGACGTGACGGACCGGCCCTGCTGGAGACAAGTTCCCGGGATACTTTCGTGGCCACCACATGGTGGACCGCCCACATCGCCGAAAGCCTCGTCGCGCAGACGCGACGGGACCGTTTCCTCTACCTGATCCAGGAGTACGAACCCCTGACCGTGCCCCAGGGTTCCTGGGCGGCTCTGGCCGAGGGCTCCTACCGGCTTCCCCACCACGGCCTCTTTTCCACCTCGATCCTGCGCGATTTCTTCAGCGAGCGGCGATACGGCGTTTTCCGGGATGTCGCCGGCGACGCCGGCTCCACGACCTTCAGGAACGCGATCACCGAGGTGGAACCGGCCGCCGCCGGGGAGATCTCTGCCCGCGGGAAGAGGAAGCTGCTCTTTTACGCGCGCCCCGAGGCGCACGCGGCCCGCAACATGTTCGAACTGGGCCTGATCGCGCTCCGCCGGGCCTGCGCCGAGGGGGTGTTCGATCGTGGCTGGAGCTTCGGCGGCGTCGGCTCGCTCGGCGGCCCGGAGTCAGTCCCGCTCGGAAAGGGCCATTTCCTCGAACTAACTCCGCGCCGGACCCAGTCCGACTACGGCAGACTGCTCGCCGGCCACGACGTGGGCCTGGCCCTGATGTACGCGCCTCATCCCTCTCTCGTGCCGATCGAGATGGCCTCGGCCGGCATGGTTACGGTCACCAATACCTTCGAAACCAAGACCGCCGCGGCGATGAAAGCGATCTCCGCCAACATCCGGGCGGTCGAACCGGACGTCGGCTCCCTGGTCGCCGCGCTGCGGGCTGCGGCCGCCGACAGCCCGGACGGTAACGCCCGGGTCAGGGGAGCGTCCGTAGAGTGGAGCCGTGGTTGGGATGAGACCTTCGACGAAGAAACCCTGAGCCAGATCTCGGATCTGCTGGACAGGTGCTGAAGTGAGTGGACCACCACTGAGCAGGATCTCTCCCGATGCACCGGTGGTGGTTTCGGTTCAGGACGTCAAGAAGTCGTTCAGCATCCCGGACCACAAGATCTCCGCCCTGAAGGAACTGGCCCTCCATCCCTTCCGGCGGATCAGCTACCGAACCCTTGATGCCCTGGGCGGTGTCTCGTTCGAGGTCCGCAAGGGGGAGTTCTTCGGCATCGTGGGTCGCAACGGCTCCGGCAAGAGCACTCTGCTGAAGATCATGTCGAGCATCTACCGGGCCGATTCCGGCGAAGTCTTCATGGCCGGGCGGATGGCGCCTTTCATCGAGCTCGGCGTCGGCTTCGACCCCGAGCTGAACGCGCGAGAGAACATCGTGCTGAACGGTGTGATGATGGGGCTCACGCCGCGGGAGGCGAGGTCCCGGGTCGATGCCGTGATCGACTTTGCCGAACTCGATCAGTTCGCCGAACTCAAGCTCAAGAACTATTCGTCGGGCATGCTGGTCCGGCTCGCCTTCTCGGCGATGATCCAGGCCGACGCCGATGTGCTGCTGATCGACGAGGTGCTGGCCGTCGGCGACGCCTCCTTCCAGCAAAAGTGTTCGGACGTCTTCCACGGCCTCAAGGATCAGGGCAAGACGATCATCCTGGTCACCCACGACATGGCGAGTGTTGAAACATTCTGTGACCGCGCCGTACTGATCGAGGAGGGCACGGTCCGCCACGTAGGCGACCCGGAGGAGGTGGGCCGCCGCTACCTGCGCATGAACTTCGACGAGGAGCGTGGCCGGCCGGTGACCCGCGATCCCGGTGAACAGACCTACGTGCATCTGGTCGAAGGTTCGCTGAAGGACGAGGCCGGAGAGACGGTCAAGAACCTCGAGATCGGCCAGCCGATCAACGTCGAGGCGGTGCTCGAGGCCCAGCAGCGGATAGAGCGGCCGATTGTGGGCCTGCTCTTCACCAACGAGGACGGGGTGCGGGTTTTCGGCAGCACCGAGCCATTGTTCGGCCCCGACGAAGACAGGTCACTGGAACCGGGGGCCCGCTTCGAGGTCAATGCGACCTTTGAGAACAGGCTGACCAAAGGCCGCTACACGGTCGGCTGCTTCGTGGCCCGCGAAGTCAACCATTTCGACTTTCCCCTGGCCGCGATGAGGCTGGTCGACTTCGTGGTCTTCGGGGTCGACGACGCGGCCGGTGTGTTCACGCCCGAAAGCCGGCTCGATGTCAGGCCGGTGGACTGATGGCCGCGGCCGACGATCAGCCGCGCCTGCGCCGGGTCACCGGCCCGAGCGCCACCGCCGGCGGTGCCCGGCGGTTCTTCCACCTGCTCTACCTGATCGCGGTCACCGACTTCAAGAAGGTCTACTTCAACACCGCGCTCGGCTACATATGGTCCCTGCTGAGGCCGTTGATGCTGTTTGCGGTTCTGCTGTTCGTCTTCACCCAGGTCTTCAGGATCGGCTCGGAAGTCAACAACTACCCGGTCCTGCTGCTCTTCAACATCGTCTTCTTCGGCTTTTTCAGCGAGTCGACCCTGGCCTCGGTGACCTCGGTGATGAATCAGGAGACGGTGGTCAGGAAGACCCAGTTCCCCCGCCTGGTGATCCCGCTCTCTATGGTGCTCACCGGACTGTTCAACCTTGGCCTGAACATGATCGTCGTCCTGATCTTCATGCTCGCCTTCGGCGTCGACCCGATGTGGACCTGGCTGCTCTTCCCGGTGCTGGTGCTGGCCATGCTGGTACTCACGGTTGCCGTTGCGATGCTGCTTTCGGTCTACTACGTGCGTTTCCGTGACGTGCTGATCATCTGGACCGTCACCACGACGATGCTCTTCTACGCGAGCCCGGTGCTGTACCCGATCGAATTCATGCCGGAGAAGTTCTACGACCTCGCCTTCATCAATCCCCTGACTCCGATCATCGTGCAGGCCCGGGCCTGGGTGATCGACGCCGACGCCGCGGGAGCGGTCGCGGCGGCCGGCGGCTGGCTGCATCTCGTGCCCGCTCTGGTGATCTACGTCGGCGTCTGCATTCTGGCGGTCCGCGTCTTCAACCGGGAAGCACCGCGGATCGCCGAAGAACTGTGAAACGCAACACCGATCTGGGCCTGGTCGTCGTTTTCGCCGCCTGCCTCGTCATCGCGGCGTTTGCGGTGGCGACCCCCGTCGTTCTCCTTAATACCGACTACACCAGCCTCGGTGAGTTGCTGCCACCCCAGAAGCAGAAGGCAGAAACGGCGCTCTACCTGCTTATGGCCCTTGTGGTCGGACCGCTTTCGCTGTTTCTTTCCTGGCGCCTGGTGAGCCGGATCCGCTCAGGGCCGAACCGCGAATGCCTCGGAGCCCTGGTCGCCGCACTGGTCATCCCGCTCGGCCTGGGGCTCTATCTGGTCAGCCACTCTGGGGAGTTGCCCTGGGGCCGCGGCGTGTACCCCACCCTGTACCTCGGCCTGGGCTGGTTCGTCTATGCGGCCGCGGTGCTCGCCGGGCCGCTGCGCATGACTCCCTGGCGCCCGTCCGGCAGGCTCACCTCGGCCACCCGGCCTCTGGCCATCGCGGCCACGGTGTCGGTCGCCGCGGCGCTGCTGTCGCTGGTCGATTTCGGCCACGTCGACTGGCTGGTGTTCGCGATCGGACTGGCCTTAACCGCTCTTGCGGCCGCGGTATACGCCGGAAACCGGCTGAAACGTCCGCCCCGCCGCTGGGGCGTCGCTTTCGACATCGCCTTTCTGCTGCTACTGATGGCCGCAATACCGGACCTCGGTGACGCCGAACCGGCCACCGGCGGTTTCAGCTCTGCCTACCTGAGCCAGGTCGCCGCTTTTCACCAGGCGCTCTTTGTCGGCGCGGCCAACCAGGTACTCGGCGGATCGGCGCTGCTGGTGGACACAGTCTCCCAGTACGGAGTCGGATCGATTTACTTCATCGCGGCTTTCTTCGAGCTCACTTCGATCGGATTTTCTGCTCTCGCCTTCCTGGAGGGCATCGTCACGGCACTCGTCTTCGGTCTCGCCTACGGCGTGCTCAGGATGGCCGGAGTGTCCCGGGCGCTCGCCGCCGGGGCGATGGTCACGGCGTTGGTGGCCCTCGCCTGGGGACTCAGCTACCCGGTCGGGGAGCTGCTCCAGCACGGATCGATCCGGTTCGGTCTGCCGATGTGCCTGATCGCTCCGGTGGTGGCCGGCGTCAGGTGGCCACGCAGCCGTCCGGCCATGATCTGGGTGGCCCTGGTCGTGACCGGAGTCAGTTCGATCTGGGCTCTGGAAGCCCTGGTCTACGTCACCGCGACCGTCGCCGGGCTGATTGCGATCTCGGCCACCTGGGTTGAGCCGCGGTCCCGCCTGAGGTTCATCGCGGTCGCCGCCGGGGCCGTGGTGGCAAGCTGGGTGGTGGCGCACCTGGCCTTCGCCCTCGCGACCCTGGCCGCCTCCGGCTCGCTGCCGGACTGGGGCCTTTACCTGACCTACCTGCGCGAGTTCCTCACCGGCAGCATCGGCGAGCTGAACTACGACATGTCACCGTGGTCTTCAGGGCTGGCCGTGTTCGGGATCTGCATGTTCTCGGCATTCGGCCTCGTGGTGCTGACCATCGCCCGTCGCGATTTCACTGCCTCGCGGCGTCCGGCATTCGTCGCCCTGGCCGCGCTGACCGCCTACGGCACAGTGCTCTACAGCTATTTCGACAACCGCTCGATAGACCACGTCCTCCCGTACATAAGCCTGCCTGCCCTGCTGGTGGCTACGATCTGGATCGGTCTGGCGCTCGACCGCAGGAGTTCTCTGCTGGACAGGTCCAGGGTCGCCACCCTGGCCGTCTCGATGGGCCTGGCCGCCCTGGCGGTCGCGAGCGTCTGGCCGGCCGCCCGGGACCGCGGCGAAAACTCGCTGTTGGCCTACTCCGTGCCGGGCGGCAGGTCCCTGCCGGATGCCCTCGACCGTGTCTGGGACCCACCTCCGGTCAGACCGGCATCCCTGGTCGGGCAGAAGCTGATCGAGAAATACTTCCCGGGGCAGGACGCGGTGCCGGTCCTGGCTTTCCCCAACCTCGATCTCGAGATGCTGGTGCGCTCCGGCCGCTACAACCGCCTGGGGATCACCGATGGAAACGAGCAGAGCTGGGTTCCGGGCCCTCACCTGGACGAGATCCGCAGGAAAGTGGACGGTCTTGAAGCTGGCGACCGCATGGTCGTCGACAGCCGGGCGAAGGCCGCCTACGAGGTGATCAGGAACGATCCGGCAGCCGCTCTGGAAGACCCCGACCCGGCCGTTGACGCTTCCGGCGGCCTGCAGCGGACCCAGGTCATCACCATGGCCTGGATCGCTCAGCGGTTCACCCTCAGGACCGTCGCAACCGGCCCCGAAGGCATCAGCGTCGTGGAGCTCGAGCCTGGGTAGAGCGCGCGACGAACTTGCGTGACCTGATGATGCCTCGCCGGTGAAGGATCAGGCGGACGCCTGTCCAAAGCGTCTTGAGGCCGTAGACGACACCGGTGTTGAAGCCGACCGATGACATCTCGTCGAAGTACCGGCAGCGGGCGGGGACCTCTTCGATTCGAAATCCCATGTACGAGGCCTGCATGAGCACCTCGGAATCGAAGACGAAGTCGAGCGAGTTGCGCAGGAAGGGGACCTCCAGCAGCAGCTCGCGCGAGTAGGCGCGGTAGCCGGTGTGAGCCTCGGAGAGGTGGGTGCCCATGATCCGGTTTTCGATCCCGGTCAGAAAACGGTTGGCGAGGTACTTCCATTTCGGCATGCCGGCGGCGAGGGCCCAGCCCGGTACCAGGAGGCGCGAGCCGAGGACCAGGTCGGCCTCGCCGTTGACGATCGGCTCGACCATGCTTGGGATCAGGCTTGGTTCGTACTGGCCGTCAGGGTGGAGCATCACGACCACATCGGCATCCCGCTGCAGTGCCTCCAGGTAACAGGTCTTCTGATTGCCTCCGTAGCCGACCTGGTGGGGATGCCAGATCACCGTCAGCGGCAGCCTCCGGGCCAGCTCGACCGTTTCGTCTGTTGAGGAGTCGTCAACCAGGATGATTTCGTCGACTTCATTTTGAGGGATCTCGTCGAAGGTTCGCGCGAGTGTCGCCGCCGCCTGGCGGGCTGGCATGACCACAATGACCTTCCGGCCGGTTTTCTCAGACACGTCTAGCCTCCACGTAGATTGTGCCGGGCCTGCCGCTGGCGATTTCGATCCCGGTGGCAAGCAGGGCGAACGGAAAGAAAATCACGCCTGCCGCAATCGCTGCGGCGCGCTTGCCGGGGCTGATCACGATCCGACGGGCGCTTCGGCGCCTCAGTGACTGATACAGGTTGAGCCCTCCCGGCAGCCTGCCGACCATGCCGTCGAGCCAGCCAATCACCAACTGGCCGGCCCTCGTCGGCGAGGTTTCGGTCACCTCGAAGCCGCTTTCCTCAAGTCCTGACGTGAGCGCGTCCGAGGTCAGGTGCACCAAGTGGCGGGGCAGATCCAGATGGATCCAGTCATCGCCGAATGCAGCAGACTGGAGGCTGGCATGGTTCGGAACCGCGATGAAGATGAATCCGCCCGGCCTCAGCAGGCGGGCGGCTTCGGTCACGATGTCGCGCGGCTGCCCCATGTGCTCGAGGGAATGCCAGAGCACCACCCCGCTGAACTCGCCGTAGCCCTCCAGCTCCTTGATCTCGCGGTTCTCGATCGAGGGATGGTCGGACCGCCTCTCCAGGCCTTTCATTTGACGTCCGCGCGCGACAAGCGCATCGAGCAGGGTCCCCTCGCCGGCACCGACGTCGAGGATCGGCCCCGCCGGTGCCACCTCGTCGATTCGGCTTGCCATGGCCGCCCGGGAACGCCGGAGTATCGCGTCGCCGACCAGGCTGAAACGCTGTCCGGTCTCGGGCCAATACCAGTCGCCGTAGGCCTCCTCAAGCGATTCGGGGCTGGGGACCGGGTCGGTGGTCAGGGTGGCGCAACTGCCGCATGCCGTCCGTCCGAACAGTCTGCGCGTCCCTGCCTCGCTGAACGAGCTGCCGCACCAGACACATCTCTCCGCCGGCTTCCCGGACCAGTCCGGACCCTGCGTCCCGTCGCTCATTTGCCTCGGGGACGGCGGCAGATGGCGACCACGTCGAGCGAGGCATCGAGACCGGTCGCGGCAAGATGGAAGTCCTCGGAAGTGATCCGGGACGCACGCGGGGCACCGTCTTTTCGAAACCGACCCAGCAGGCCGTCGTAGAGGCGCTGCTTCATCTTCACGCTCACCAGCCTGCGAAGCCTGAGCGGGTCCAGCCGGAGTAGACGGTCGAGGGTCGCCCGCTCTTCTTCGAATATCTCCATATAGGCGGCTGAGCCGAAGATACCCTGGATCTCGAGCTCGGCGAACGTGGCTTCGCAGAGAGCAGACAGCTGGCGGGGATCGAATTCGATGTAGTGGAAAGGGTCGATGATCTCGTCGGGACGCCCGAACGTGAGCCGGTTGGGAGTGACAAAGACCGCCGTCCCGTCCGGGGTCAGGATGCGCGCCACTTCCTCCAGGACCTTTTCCGGATCGGGGACGTGCTCGAGAGAGTGAACGGACAGTACCGAGTGGAACTCACCGTCAGGAAAAGGTAGCTCGCGCATGTCGGCGACAACGGTCCTGCGATCCTGGCCGTCCAGCGCACCGGCGTCAATGTCCACGCCGACGGTTTCACGTGGTGCCAGCAGGTGGTAGCTGTGACCGACACCGCAGCCGAGGTCAAGGACCGACTCAGGACTGAAGAGTGGTGCAGCGAGGCGGTAGGCGGCAACATGGCGTTGCCAGGTCGGGTTGAAACCGCCCTCGGAAGTAACCACGCGCTCGCCGGTAACCTTCACTATCTACCACTGTTTCTGGCAGGCATATTCGGGCTGCTCATCGGGCGGGGATCTTGACAGAATCACATAAGTGGAGCATCTGAACCCGGCCGGGGGCCGCACACGGAAGGCCGCGCCGACCGGCTTCACGATCGGCGGCGTTCGCACGACCGACGCCACGAACACGACCTTCGATTTCAAGGAAGCCGCTGCCTACCTGGAGAAGAAGTCGGGCGACGGCGATGTCGTGGTTGACGCGGCCAGCCTGACACCGGCACCGACAACCAGCCTCAGCCTCTACCTCCCCGCCTCCCGCAGGCGCTACGACGCCGGTGTCTCGCCCGATACCCCGGACTTCATCGAGTCGATCTTCTCCAAGCCCGATCCGCAGCTCGAAGTGAGCAGGGCCTTCCGCAACCGCGGTCCGGTCCATATCGTGACCCTGATCGAACCGAAATGGGTCACCGACCGGCAGTTCTTCCTCCGCAGCGACACCGGCACACCGTTGACCGTCCCGCCGGGCCGGCACGTCAGTTCGCAGAAGAGTTTCCCGGGAGTCCGGGACGTCGTCGTGACCACCTTCGAGCGCGACCGGGTCCGGGCCGGGAAGGCGGGCAGGTGATGAACACCGACCGGCCGGAAACCAAAGGCTTCGCCACACCGCTCGACCGCTTCGCGCCCTGGATCCTGGCCGCGGCGATCATCGTCTCGGCGGTGGTCGCCATGCACCTGGGTCGCGGCTCGACCTTCACCGGTGACGAGATGGTCTGGATCGTCAGCTCACCCGGCATGGATCTGTCCACCGCCCTGCAGAGCCACGGCGGACACCTTCAGCTGATTCCGCGCGGAATCTACAAGCTGATGCTGGAGACGGTCGGTACCACCTACTGGCCCTACCGGCTGCTGACCGTGGCAGCGATGGCCCTGCTTTCGGTGCTGCTTTACCGGTACCTGGTCCGGCGGGCGGGTCCGACCGTGGCCCTGGTTCCCAGCATCCTGATGCTTTTCTTCGGCGCCGACGCCCTGCACGTCATCAGGGGCAACGGATTCACGATCATCTTCTCGATCGCCTGCGGAATCGGCGCCCTGCTGGCGATCGAGCGAAGGGACCTGAAGGGCGACGCCCTCGCCTGCTTCCTGCTGGTCTGCGGAGTTGCCACTTACACCCTGGCACTGCCGTTCGTGGCCGGTGTCGCGCTGGCGCTGCTCCTGGGGCGGAACTGGAAGCGGCTATGGGTGCCCGCCGTGCCGCTTCTGCTCTACACAAGTTGGAGGATCTGGCTGCAGGCGACCGCCAACCTCAATTCCAACAGCACCGTGCACCTCTCGAGCCTCGATGACATCCCCAGGTGGATATTCGACGCTCTCTCGGCGATCCTGAGCGCCATCACCGGGCTGGGCTACGGATTCACCAACACGTCCGTGGCGGGGCCGGATGACCTGATCGGTCCGCTGCTGGCAGCGGCCGCACTGGTCGCACTCGCCTGGCGGCTGAGCCGCGGCTCAATTCCCAGGAGCCTCTGGGTGAGCCTGGCGATCGGATTTATTCTCTGGTCGATCCAGTCTCTGGCCTCGGACCCCTCACTTGCCGACTACCGGGCACCTTCCGATCCCCGCTATCTGTACCCGGGGGCGGTCGTGGTGTTCCTGATCGCCGGCGATTTGGTTGCCGGAATGCGCTGGACCAGAGCCGCCTTCACGGTTTTCGTTGCGGTCGCGGCCTTCGGCATCGCCTCCAACATCGCCCAGATGAATGAGTACGGAAAGGCAAACCGGACCGCTGACGCCGACCTGCGCCGGTTCGTGACGGCCGTTGGCATCTTCTACGATGAATCGGGCGGCCACCGGGTAGAGCCGAGCAGCGAGCCAGTGGTGGTCGAGAACACAGACTTGATCGGGGCTGTTCTGGCGACGATGGCCCAGCGACCTTATGGCGGCATCGACTATTCACTTTCCGAGATCGCCTCCCGGCCCCAGGCCGGGCGCCTGGATATCGACGAGACGCTGGCCGGCTACCAGGCGGTCGAGCTGTCGAAGGGGGACCCGGGGGCGAAACGGTGCCGGATGCTCGAGCCTGCTGCCGGGGGCGGATACGTCGCGAAGCTGCCGAGCGGCGAGGTGACACTGAAGAGCGGCCGCTTCGCCGGGATCGCCCGCATCGGCCGCTTTTCGAGCGGCGAGCCGATCGTGCTCGGCCCCGTCCCGGCCCGCTCGATTCGCGGTGTGAGTACCCCCGAGCCGTTCGAAGGCCCACGCTGGCGGATTTCGTTCTCCAGGCCGGGACTGAAGCTTTGCTCCCGAACTGCGCCCGTCGGACCCGGTGAATCGGCCTCAACCGACCGAAACTGAAAGTCTGCGTGGCTGAATGAGCCCCGCTCCGGATCAGATCCCGGCATCCCCAGCAGACCAGCCCGATTCCGGCCCCCCGCCCCGGGGGGCGGGGGGCTCCGGCATTTCGGCCGAGAAGTCAGAGGCCTTCAAGCGCCGCTACCTCGACCCGCTGGTCGAAGATCGGGCCGATCCCCGGATCACCTGGGGGCTGCTTGCCCTGGCCACTCTGGCATCGCTTGTCTACTGCCTCTGGGTGACCCGCGGCACAACCTTCTCGGGCGACGAGCTGACCTGGGTCTCGCTCAGCCCGACCATGGATCTGAGGACCGCCCTCGAACCCCACTCCGGGCATCTGGTCCTGGTTTCCCACCTGCTCTACAAGTGGATCCTCGAAACGCTCGGCAGCAGCTACGTGATCTTCCGGCTGCTCACCCTGATCACGGTCTACCTCTCGGTCTGGCTG
>JAENXK010000060.1 GCA_016649615.1 Thermoleophilia bacterium | reverse complement strand
GGTTGAGGTGGCGGTGGGCGACGACGTGATCCACGCCTCGTTCGGCGAGGGCGTGGTGGTCGGCGCCGAGTCCGGCGGAGTGATAATCGTGCGCTTCGCCGGCGATGGTAACGAGCGGAAACTGATGGCGGAATATGCGCCGATCCGGAAGAGGTGAGCGGTGGCGGCAACGATCATCGACGGAAAGAAAGTCTCCCTTGAAGTGCGGGAGGGGGTCGCGGCGCAGGTCGCGGCATTTGTCGAGGGCGGTGGGGAGGTCCCGACCCTGGCGACCGTCCTGGTAGGGGCCGATCCGGCCTCGGAGATATACGTGGCAAACAAACACCGCGCGTGTGAGGAGGCGGGCATGGCGTCGGTCCACCACGGCCTGCCGGATGGCACTTCGCAGCCCGACCTCCTCGGGTTGATCGAGAGCCTGAGCAGTGACGCTTCGGTTGACGGAATACTGGTTCAGCTACCGGTTCCGGAGCAGATCGATCCGGATCTGGTGACCAGGGCGATCAACCCGGCCAAGGACGTCGACGGGCTGACCCCGACCAATGTCGGCCTGCTGGCAAGCGGGCGCCCCGGTCTGGTTCCCTGCACTCCGGCAGGAGTGCTTGAACTGCTCGATCACCAGGGGGTGGAGCTTGAAGGGGCCGAAGCGGTCATCGTCGGAAGGTCCAACCTGGTCGGACGACCGCTGGTGAACCTGTTGCTAGGCCGAAACGCCACGGTCACGGTCTGCCATTCCAGGACCCGCGATCTGGCCGGGGTCTGCAGGCGGGCCGATGTTCTGATCGCCGCGGTCGGCGTTGCCGAGCTGATCGGAGCCGACCATGTGAAGCCGGGGGCGACCGTTATCGACGTCGGCATGAACCGGACCGAAGACGGACTCAAGGGCGACGTCGATTTCGCGGCTGTGGCCGAAATCGCGGGGGCGATCACGCCCGTGCCGGGCGGCGTCGGGCCGATGACGATCGCGATGCTCATGGTCAACACCCTGACCGCAGCCCGCTCCGGCGGCTGAAGCCGTGCCCGGGCCGGTCTTTCGTGCTGAAGGCGGTGGGCAGGGTTCCCGGCGCGGCGTTCGCCTGCGGCTCGATCTGGGTCTGCTGCTGGCCGCCGCCGCAGGGCTGTTTCTGCTCTACCTGATGTTCAGGGGATGGTTCAGTATCCAGGCGGATGCCCCGGTCGACGAGGATGCTGTCGGCGTGGGCATGGGTCGGAGTTTCGACGCATGGGTTTCGTTCGCCTGGATCGATCTCTACCTGCTGCTGACTGTGATCGTTTCGCTGGCTCTGCCCGTGCTGGCGGCAAGAAGGGTCCGGCTGCCGGTGAAAGGCGGGGCGATCCTGGTCGTGCTCGGAGCGGGGGCCTGCCTGCTGATCCTCTTTCGCCTGCTCTTCCCACCCTGGGATGGAGCCGGCCGCGAAGCTGCGCCTTTCCTGGCCTTTCTGTGTGCCGCCGCGATAGTCGCAGGCGGGGAACTGTCGAACCATCTCGTGGCCGTGGATCGGCGGCGTCGAATGGCAGCGTCGAAAGCAAAGGCATCTGGCCGGACGGACTCCCGGGCCGGGCGATAGCCTGAGCCGGCGTCCGCAAGAACCGGATCGAAACCCGAGCACAGGAGGAGAGTTGAATTTTCAGAGAGTCCATCCGGGGGAGTGGCTGGTCGCGGCCTCCGGCGGGCTGGTCCTGATCGGGCTTCTGCTTCCGTTCAGTGGCGGTGATCCGGCTTTCAGCCAGATCAGCCTGCTCGACCTTCTCCTGCTGGCGATCGCGGCCGGTGGCCTGATGCTGCCCACGGTGGTTGCCCGGAGCAACACGACTGACGTACCGATCACCAGTGAGACGTTTCTCGCCTTCCTGGCAACGCTGGCCGCCCTCATTCTGCTTCTGAAGATCGTCTGGCCACCCGACGGAGGCCTGCAGGAAGGCTTTTACCTCAGCCTGGCCGGCTGCCTGATGATGACCGTCGCCGGCTGGAAAAGCGTCAGCCGCGAAAGCTGAACCGGTTCGCCGCGATCCCGGGCGGGTCGCAGCGCGGTCCGGCTCAATTAGACTCGCCCCGTGATCGAGCGGGAACAGGTTCTCCATGTGGCGCGGCTTTCGCGGCTGAAGCTGAGCGAAGAGGAAGTCGCCGTTCTCGAACGCGAGCTGTCTTCGATCCTCGACCACGTAGACCGCCTTGCGGAAATCGATATCGAAGGGGTGGAGCCGACTTCGCATGTGGTGCCACTCGAGAACGTGCTCCGCGAAGACCTGCCCCGCCCGAGCCTCGATCGCAGGCGGGCCCTCGAGGGCGCCCCTGACCCGTACGAAGGGGCCTTTCGGGTCCCTTCACCCCAGGCCGAGGCCTGATTTTGGCGGATCGTGATCTGCTCCGGGCCACCGCGGCCGAGACTGCCTCACTGATCGCAGACGGCCAGGTCAGCGCCACCGAATGCCTTGACGCCTGGCTGGCCCGCGTCGGCGAGGACGATCTGAACGGCTACCTCTGGAAGGCCGACGCCGCCGCTGCCGGCCAGACGGTGGACCGGGCCGCCGCGGACCCGGTGGCCGGGGTGCCGGTCGCGGTAAAGGACATCTTCTGCACGGCCGGGGTGCCGACCACCGCCGGCTCGCGGATACTCGACGGGTACCTGCCCCCGTATACGGCCACGGCGGTTTCCCGCCTGGCGGCGGCCGGGGTGCCGATGCTCGGCAAGACCAACATGGACGAGTTCGCCATGGGCTCATCGAACGAGAACTCGGCGTTCGGACCGGTCCTCAACCCGTGGGACCACGGTCGGGTGCCCGGAGGTTCCTCCGGTGGCTCGGCTGCGGTGGTCGCGGGTGGACTGGCGCCCTGGGCCCTGGGAACCGATACCGGTGGCTCGATCCGCCAGCCGGCCGCCCTCTGCGGCATCGTCGGGCTGAAACCGACCTACGGAGCGATCTCCCGCTACGGCATGATCGCCTTCGCTTCGTCGCTGGACCAGTGCGGCCCGCTGACCCGGGACGTGACCGACGCGGCGCTGATGCTTTCCCGCCTCGAAGGCCGGGACGAGATGGACTCGACCTCGGTCGGGATCGAGGGCGGCGTCGACCCTCCGTCGGCCACAGACCTGAAAGGCCTTCGGTTCGGGATTCCGGCTGATCTGATCGGCGAAGGGATGGAAGAGGGAGTCCGCGAGGTCTTCGATCAGACGGCGGCGACGATCGAGCGCCTCGGCGGTTCGATCGAGTCGATCAAGCTGCCTCATTCCGATCACGGGATCTCCGCCTACTACGTGCTCGCCCCGGCCGAAGCCTCCACCAACCTCTCTCGCTACGACGGAGTGCGCTACGGAATCCGGGAAAGCAACGCCGATCTGGATTCGATGTATGAGGAAACCCGGGGCGAGGGCTTCGGACCGGAGGTGAAGCGGCGCATCATGCTCGGTACCTATGCCCTTTCATCGGGCTACTACGAGGCCTACTACGGCCGTGCCCAGAGGGTCCGGACGATGATCGTGCGGGATTTCACCGCCGCCTTCGAACAGGTTGATTTCGTGATCACCCCGACCAGCCCGACCGTCGCGTTCGGCCTCGGGGAGAAGACGGCCGACCCGTGGTCGATGTACCTGAATGACCTTTACACGGTGCCGATGTCGCTGGCCGGCATACCGGCGATCTCCATTCCGGCCGGGACCGCCGAACCGGCCGGGGGCGGACCCGGACTGCCGGTCGGGTTCCAGATCGCGGCCCCGGCGTTCTCCGAGCAGTCTTTGCTGGAGGCCGCTTTCGCTCTGGAAGGGGCCATCGGGTTCAACCAGGCGCCTCCGGGAGCGAAACGGTGACCGGGACCGGCGAGCTGGAGGCGGTGATCGGGCTGGAGATCCACGTCCAGCTGTCGACCAGGACCAAGATGTTCTGTGGCTGCGAGCTTTCGTTCGGTGATCAGCCCAACGTGCACACCTGTCCGGTCTGTCTGGCCCACCCCGGGGTTCTCCCGGTTCCCAACCGGAAGGCGATCGAATACGCGCTGCTCATTGCGGCCGCGCTCGAATGCGAAGTCGCTCCACGCTCGATCTTCCACCGCAAGAACTACTTTTATCCGGACAGTCCCAAGGCCTACCAGATCAGCCAGTTCGATATCCCGATCGCCGGGGCCGGGAGGCTCGGCGATGTGCGGATCCACCGGGTCCACCTGGAAGAGGATGCGGCCAAGATGATCCACGTCGGCGAGAGTGGCCGCATTCAGGGCTCTGACGCGTCCCTGGTCGATTTCAATCGCGGAGGCACGCCACTGGTCGAAATCGTGACCGAGCCCGACCTCAGGAGCGGCGCCCAGGTTCGGGAATGGGGTCAGCTGCTCCGGGCGACGATCAAACAGCTCGGGGTCTCCGACGTGAACATGGAGGAAGGCAGCCTTCGATGTGACGCGAACGTCTCGGTCCGTCCTTCCGGTTCAGACCGGCTCGGAACCAAGACCGAAATGAAGAACATGAACTCCTTCCGCTTCATCGAGCGCGGCATCGAGGCGGAAATCGCGCGCCAGAAGGAGGTGATCGCCTCCGGCGGAAAGGTGGTCCAGGAAACGCTTCACTTTGACCCGTCGACCAGTGAGCTTCACTCTCTGCGTTCCAAGGAGGAGGCTCACGATTACCGCTACATGCCTGAGCCGGACCTTGTGCCCATCGCTCCGACCCGGGCGATGCTCGATGCGGCAGCGGGGGCGTTGCCTGAGCTTCCGGCCGGACGATCCAGGCGGTATCGCGAAGACCTGGCGGTTTCAGACAGCGCCGCGCTACAGCTTTCTTTCGAGGTCGAGTGGGCCGAGTTCTTCGAAGGAGTGATCGCCCACGACACAGAAATCGAACCGCGGGCGGCGGCAAACTGGGTGACCGGCGAATTCGCGGCCGAGCTCAGAAAACAGGGCGATCAGGGCCTGAGCGAAACCAGGGTCACCCCGGATGCCCTGGGAGCGCTTGTGAAGCTGGTGGGCTCGAAGCGGATCTCGCATGCCTCGGCCAAAGACGTGCTCGCAGAAATGGTCGCAGAAGGGGCCGACCCGCTGGAAGTGGTGGAAGAGCGGGGGCTGGAGCAGATTTCCGACTCAGGTGAGCTCGAGGCGATCGTCGCGACCGCGATCGATGAGAACCCGAAGCCGGCGGAGCAGGTCAGGTCAGGCAACGAAAAGGCGATCGGGGCGCTGGTCGGGGCGGTGATGAAGGCCACGCAGGGTCGGGCGGACGGTGGTGAGGTCACCCGTCTTCTGCGGCGCGACCTCGGGCTCTGAGCCCTGCTACTTCTTCTTTACGCGGAACTTCCAGGTCGCGGTCTTCGAGCTCCGGCTATCGGTCTGGTCGATCGAGCGGGCCCGGAAGACATGTTTGCCGAGTGAGAGACGGCTCACCGAAACCTTTTTCGAGCAGTCGACATAGCTCTGCCGGTCGAACTTGCAGCGGAATTCGACCGGCGTGCTGCCTGACCCGGCCAGCCTGAACTTGACCTTCTTTTTCCGGACCTTCCTCGGAGGTTTTGCCTTGAGCCTGACGCCGGGATCGGCCGAGCCGCCGATCGAGGGATCTTTGTACAGCGCTTTCGCCGCATTCGAGAAATAGGGACCGAAGATCAGGCCGCAGCGGTCCGGTTCCGTGTCGCAGTAGCCGTAGCTGACCACCGAATTGAGGTACTCGCCGTCGGTTATCCAGCCACCCCCGCTTGCTCCCTGTTCCATACTGCAGGGGCTCGCCCCGATTGTCGGCGGGGTCCCCGCGTCCCGGGTGGCCGTTTCCGCATCGCAGCCGACAAGCTGCTCGCCGGTGTAGGGCGGGTCCGGCTCCTGCGGGTAGCCGTAGATCGTCCAGGAGCGTCCGCCGGGGTCGAGATCGAAGGCGATCTTGCGTGAGCCGAGATCGTCCTCCGGACGGTCTTCGAGCGCCACTGCGGCGATGTCATAGCTGAATGCTCCGTTATCGATCCAGCCGGTCGTGGTAACCAGGCTGGTTGCCGCGTAGGTCCCGAGCGGCGTATTGCCGTTCTGGTAACCCGGCACGAAGATCAGCTTCGAGACGAACTTTCCGGTTTCACGGTCAAATACGCAGTGACCCGCGGTGTAGATCACGTTCTTTTGCCGGGAGTTGACCAGCGTGCCGGAACAACTGAATGCCGATCCGCCAGAAAGGAAGAAGACCTTGCCGTGGACCCTCTGCGGATATGCGGTCGGGTCTCCCGGCAGGAAGTCGCCGGCTGTCCCTGAAACCGACGCCTCGGGGAATTTCGGCAGATCGAAGCTCCGTTCAGGCCGGGCCGCTACCTCGGCAGGCCTGGATTCGAGCAGGTCCTCCTGATCCCATGAAGCGTTGACCGCTGCCGGCGACGCTTTGACCTGGTGGGCGACCGGCGTCGACTGGCGGGCACCGGCCGCGACCGGGCCAGAGGCCAGAGAGAGCAGCAGAAATCCCCCGAAAAGGAGCAGAAACGCCCGACCGGCCGTCGCTGGTGAAGCTTCGGCTTTCCGTACCAGTTCCCTGACCATCACTGCATCCTAGGGGAAGCGTCTCGCGATTCACGAAGGTCCGGGTCGAGCGTTGACCGTGGCCTCGGGCCGGGGCTGCCGACATATAATCGCGACCATGGCCTGGAACATCGTCATAGCGGGTGGTGGATTTGCCGGAGCGACGGTCGCACGCACTCTCGAGGCGATGCTGCCGCGCCAGTCTGCCCGGCTCAGCCTGGTCAACGACGTCAACTTCCTGCTCTACACACCGCTTCTGCCCGAGGCCGCCGCCGGAACGCTCGAGCCCAGGCATGTGGTCACCCCGTTGCGGGACATCCTCAAGCGGGCCAACCTTCGAATCGCCGTGGTCGACGCGCATGATCCTGCCGCCCGGACAGTGGGCATAACCAAGCACACCGGCGAAAGCGAAACCATCCCTTACGACCATCTGGTTCTGGCCGAGGGGTCGATATCGCGCTTTCTGCCGATACCGGGGCTGAGCGAGCACGCGGTCGGTTTCAAGAGCCTGGCCGACGCGATCTACCTGCGCAACCAGGTCATCGAGACGCTCGAGACGGCCAACGCGACCGAAGATCCCGACCTCCGCGATCAGCTCCTGACCTACGTCTTCGTGGGAGGGGGCTACGCCGGCCTGGAGGCATTGGCCGAACTCCAGGATTTCGCCGCCGACGCGATGGAGCACTATCCCAGGGCCCGGCTCCACGGGATGCGCTGGGTCCTGGTCGAGGCCGCCGACCGGGTCCTGCCCGAAATCGACCAGGGTCTGGCTGACTATGCGGTCAAGGAGCTTCGCGGCCGGGGAATCGACATCAAGCACGGCACCACGCTGGAAGAAGTGACCGCGACCTCCGCATCGATCTCGACCGGCGAATCGCTGCCTACCCGGACCGTCGTCTGGACCGCCGGCGTGGTCCCGCATCCGGGCCTCAGGAAGCTCCACGTGCCGCTCGATGAACGTGGCAAAGTCAAGGTTGACTCCTGCCTGCGGGTCGAGGGCATGGAAAACGTCTGGGCGCTGGGTGACTGTGCCTCGGTTCCCGATCCCGGCGGCGGGGTCTGTCCGCCGACCGCGCAGCACGCGGTTCGCCAGGCACCAGTGGTCGCGGCCAACATCGCTTCCGCAATCGGGATCGGAGCCGATTCGCCGATCGAATTCGAGTACCGCGGCGGGGCAGCGTTCGTGAATCTTGGCCGTTACAAAGCGGTGGGGCGGATCGGCAACCACAATTTCCGGGGATTTCCGGCCTGGTGGATGGCCAGGACCTACCACATGAGCCAGATCCCGGGACCGTCCCGGAAGATCCGCGCGGCTGTCGACTGGACGGTCAGCCTGCCATTCAGCCGGGATCTCTCGGAACTCGGTTCGATCGGCCGCCCGGGTGTGCTCGACCCGGAAACGTACGAGCGGGGCGGTTCTCACCGCCCGGCCGGCTAGGCACAACGAACGCCATGGGCTTCGAGTACGTCTTTCTGGTCGTGCTCTGCGGGATCGCGACCGGAGCCATCGGCCGGGCCAAGGGAGGTTCCTTTTTCATCTGGTTCCTGATCGGCTCGGTGCTGCCGCTGATCGGACTGGTCGCAGTCATCCTCTACCGCAACGAGATCACCGAACCGGAGCGGCAGTGTCCGACCTGCGGCAAAATTCTCAAGCTCTACGTCCAGGTCTGCCCCCGCTGCGGAACCGATCTCTACCTGCCGGACCCGGACGAAACCAGGATGCCGCCAGGCTGAGCGCTCAGCGCAGCCAGGTCCGCATGATCGCGTTGGCGAAGCCGACCCCGTAGCGGAATACGGCCGGCTTCTTCGAGCTGCCGTGGAGGCGCTGCTCGACGGTGACCGGTATTTCCTTGGCGGGGACGCCGCGCTTGATCGCTTCGATCATGAACTCCGATGTGTGGAACTGCTCCTGCTTCAGGACGAGCTGAGGGAGGGCGTCGGTCCTGACGGCGCGGTAACCGTTGGAGCAGTCGGTCACATGGGTCCGGGTGATAAACGAGACCAGACGATTGAAAAACACGATGCCCATCTCGCGGGCGAAGTGGTTTTCCTCGGCATGGCCCAGGACTCTCGAACCATGGGTTACGTCGACCTCACCGTCCAGCACCGGTTGGACAAGGGCCGGCATCTCGGCCGGCAGGTGCTGGCCGTCGGCATCAAGGGTGACCACGATGGCCGCGCCGGAGTCGACCATCAACCGGTAACCGGTCCGCAACGCCGCGCCACCCCCGCGATTGACGACGTGGCGGGCGACCACGGCTCCATGGGCGGCGGCAACCTCCTCGGTCCCGTCGCGCGATCCGTCGTCCACCACCAGGGTGGCCGTGGGGAGCCCGCAGACCTCGGCCGGGATCTGGTCGAGCACGTAGCCGATGTTGTCGGCCTCGTTGAAGGCCGGTATGACTACCGCGATCCGGTTGCGGAAGGCTTCCCTGTTGCCATCGATCCGGAACTGCTCCGAGGTGAGGCCCTGCAGCACCGCAGACATCTGACGTGAATTGCGGGCCCCCACCGAAAGAGCCCTCATCGCCATCAGAAAGAGGATCATGATCGCGATGACCGCGAGTCCGAGGATGCGGCCACCGTTGCCCTGCTCGAAAGAGAGAGCGGACAGCAGGCGGTCGGTCAACTCGGTCCCGGATACGATCGCCAGCGCGACCCCGGCGCCGAGCAGAAGCAGGACGTCGACGTTGCGCAGGCTCCGCCGCCTGACCAGGGCGAAGGCGATGATCAGAGCAGCGATCACCAGACCGGTCGCGCGTAGCGCGGTCAGTTCGGGCGGGAAGATGGAGGCGACGGTCAATTCTGTTCGGTCTTCTTTCCGGGTCCGGTTCCGTGCCAGCGGGCGATCCAGGCGCCCGCCTCGGCCAAGGCTAAGGCCGCGAGCGGCAGAATCAGGGTCATCAGGATCTCATTGCGCCGGGCGGGGGCGAGCGTGGCCGCGCCGACTGCGGTCACGGTAACGATCGGGGTCGCGATTGCGATCCCTTCCCAGCGCCTTCGCCATGCCAGCAGAACCAGGCCGGCGACGCCCAGGACCACGAGGAGCTTCTGGATCGCCGCCCCGGCGGGACTCGACATCGCCTCGCCGACTCCGCTGCCCCACATCCGGCCGACCTTTCGAACCGTCATGCCCAGATAGCCGAGCGGGTCGGCACCCAGGTAATCATTCAGGTTCTCTTTTCCGATCTTTCCGAGTGCGGCGTCCCGGGTGAGTTCGGGGTAACGCAGAGCGGCCCGGTCGAACAGCGGAACGGGATCGACCCGGTCGAGCGCATCGGAACCGGGCGGCAACTCTCTGCCGGTGTATCGCTCCAGGAGCGATGCTTTGACCCGCTGGTATTCGCCGTCGTCGGGGAGGCTGGTGCCCACAAAAAGTGCCTTGCCGCTACCGGTGGAGATCGGAACGACCCGGTCCAGGGTCACGTAGTTGTGAATCGTCCAGGGGATGATCGGGATCAGGACGGCCGCCGCGAATACCACCGCGCCGGCCAGGGTCTTGCGGAGCCCGCGGGTGAGGCCGAGCCGCACCAACAGCAGGATTCCGAATGCGAAGGCGACGGCGAGATACTCGGGCCGGATGAGAGCGGTCGCCCCGAACAGTAGGCCCGGAGCGATCCAGGCCCACGGCGAGCCGCGGGAGTCTGCCCAGAGGAAGGCGAGGACAGCGGCCGGCAGGGTGAAGATCGCGGGAGGTTCGCTCATCAGGGCACCCGTGGAATGGATGAAGGGGGGGTAGACCGCGACCATCCCCGCGGCGAGCAGTGCGGCGGTCTGGATGCCGGGAGCGACCGGGGAGGGCTCCGGTCCGTCGCGGGGACGGGCGATTCTGGCGGTCAGCAGGAAGACGACCAGGATTGCCGCCGTCCCGAACAGGGCTTCAACCCCGCGGGCCACTCCATCCCGGACCTTTCCGGTCAGGTAGTAGGCGCCGGCGTAAATCAACGGCGCGCCCGGCGACCAGTCGCTGCGGTAGGTGAAGCCGGGTGGGCCGTATGTACCGTCGAGGTAAAGCGACTCGGCAAGGGCCCGATAGGCGAGTGCATCATCTCCTGGCTCGGACAGGGGATTCACTACTTTCTCGAGGCGGAGACCGAAGCCGACAGCCATGATCACCAGGAGGATGACCAGAGACCCGCGCCCATAGCGGGCGAGCGGGCCCTGCAGGGCTGAATGGCGGGCCACGGCAGGTTCTGCCGCGGGGGGCGGGTCATTGCCGGAGGGGGACCGGATCTGGCTGTTGCTGGCGGACATCGGGGGCGGTCAGGCTATGGGAACCGTCCGGCCGGCGGAGGATTCGGGCCTGGAGTGCAAGCTGAACCATCCCGGCCAGACCGACTCCGGCGACCGCACCCACCACCGGCCAGAGGGCCAGGACCCGACGGGGAGAGGCCACCAGTACCGCTCCGATCACGGTCGCCGAAAGAAGCGGTGCGCCGACGATCCAGAACTCGGGTCGCCGGCGGATTGCCAGCGTGATCAAACCGGTCAGGACGGCGAAGATCACCCCCCGGTGCAGGATTTGTCCGGGCAGGGAATCAATCAGCTGCCAACGGCCGCGCCACCAGATTCGCCCGGCCTTGCTCAGCAGGTAGCCGGCGAGCGCCACCGGACCCGACTTCAGCTGCGAGGCGTATGAATCCCATCCCATCTTCGAGAGCGCCGCATCGGTCGGTTCGCCGGGGTGGCGGCGAGCGGCCAGCAGGGTGAACACCCGCTCGGGGGTGATCGAAGCCGGACCCTCTCCACTGCGACGGTTCTGATGCTTGATCCGGGCGGAGACGGATGGGTTGGAACTGAGCACACGCGGCATGACATCGATCGGGTTGCCACCGGAGGCGACGTAGCTGCCGGTGAACAGCGTCTGCCCGCCCCCGGTGGAAAGTGGCACCAGTCGTCCGGT
>JAENXK010000079.1 GCA_016649615.1 Thermoleophilia bacterium | reverse complement strand
TCGACGGTGGGGTCGACCGGAGAATCAACAACTGGTGGATCGACCACCGGTGGGTCGACCACCGGTGGGTCGACGGTGGGGTCGACCGGAGAATCAACAACTGGTGGATCGACCACCGGTGGGTCGACCGTGGTGTCGACCGTGAAGGTCCGGGCGGCCGGGCTCGGGTCCCAGTTTCCGGCTCCGTCCTCGGCCCTGAAGCTGGCGGTATGGGGGCCGTCGCTCAGGCCGGTGAAGGTCTTGGGGCTGGTGCAGTCGGCGAAGGTATCGGTATCGGAGTCGATCTTGCATTGGACCTTGGCGGTGTCACCGGCCGGGGTGCCGCTGAAGGTGAAGGTCGCCTGGTCGGTGTTGATGGTGCCGGTGGGTCCGGAGTCGATTGTGGTGTCGGGGGGTGTCGTATCTGTCGCACAGGCCCCGGATGACCCCCCCGCAGTGATCCTGTAGACCGGGCCCTCCAAAGAGGCGACATAGATGCGACCCAAGGAGTCCTCGCCGAATGACGTCGGAAACTCGACGCAGAGGCCCTCCGAGCGGTCGAGCACCGGGGGTCCCAGAGCCAGCGAGCGAAGCTCACCGACGCACCAGTCGGCATACAGGTAGCGACCGTAGAGGTCACCGAGCGCCGGGTCGCGAACCACGTAGCCGCCCGTGACCGAACAGTTGCCGCCCACGTGCTCGTATTCGAACACCGGATCGGTGAAGGTCTGCGGGTCGTCGCAGGGTGGCGTAGCCGAGAACAGGTGTGTTCCCTCCCGACAGTTCCAGCCAAAGTTGGCGCCCTTGCCCGGGTCTGGCGCCGCCGCGAAATTGACTTCCTCCCAGGTCAAGTAGCCAACGTCGCCGATCACCAGATCACCGGTCAAACGGTCGAACGAAAAGCGCCAGGGGTTTCGCAGCCCGTAGCTCCAGATCTCATCCTCGCCGAATGCCGCGACGAACGGGTTGTCGGCCGGGATGCCGTATGCGCCCCCCGACTCGGGTTGAGGATCGATCCGGATCATCTTGCCAAGCAGCGAGTTGAGGTTCTGTGCGTTGCCGTAGGGATCACCCTGCGGTCCTCCGTCCCCGGTTGAGGCGTACAGGTAGCCATCGTCGGGTCCGAACTGAAGCTGGCCGGCGTGGTGAATCAGATAAGTCTGATCCGGAGGTAACTCGACCGCGAGCACCTCTCGACGGCTGGCCGGGCTGGCGCTGTCGCCGGCCGCGGTGAACTCGGCGAGGTGCCATTCACCCGACTCATCTACGTCCTCGGTGCCCGGGTCGTCCGCGCTGCTGTAGGTCACGTAGAAGAGGGAGTCCGTTTCGAATTCAGGGGAGAAAGTCATCGAGAAGAGGCCGGTATCGCCATCTGGACCATCGTCAAGGGGACTCAGGACGATCGACTCGATGTCGAGAAAGAGACTGGTCTTTCCGTTCTCGACCAGCTGAATTCGACCGCTGCGCTCGACTACGAATAGCCGATCGGGGTCGCTGGGGTCGGAGGTCACGTACGTGGGAAAGTCGAAGTCCCCGACCTGCTCGAGCGACAGTGCGCCGGCACCAGCCGGGGACAGCATTCCGAGGACGAGGAGCGAAACGAAAGCGAATACGTACCGACGCCACGAGGTGGCGGCTGAACGCCGGGGCGCGTCACGAGCCCGATCGTGCCCTGCAGACATCATGGCGCCCGACATTACCGCTTGCGCCATCCTTCGTTAAGCAACAAGAACCAGTTCCCGGCATTAGTAGGGCTTTCACGACATTCCGGAAGCAAGACTCAAACCTGCGACCTTCGGTTTCGTAGAGCTCAAGTCAGCTGAGCCAGCGGTTCTTTAGCCCCTGTTCCGAAATGACTGTCCGTCTGACTGCCCTTTTCGGGGCGCTCTATTCAGGTGGGCTGACCGCGATCGCAATCGCTGAGCCAGATCCAAAGCGCGCCCGACAGGATTCGAACCTGTGACCTTCGGTTTCGTAGAGCTCAAGTCATTTTGAGCCAGTCCCGCCCCGGTTTGAAACAGTCCAGATTCGCGCTTGACTGTCCGCTTGACTGCACCTTTTCGACGAGCTTCCAGGAGACGGTCCAAGGCTTTCCCAGTGGTCAAGCCAGATACGAAGTGCGCCCGACTGGATTCGAACCCGTGACCTTCGGTTTCGTAGTTGCTGTCCCTGGCGCCTTGTTCGGCACCGTTGAGGGCTTTGTCGAACCGATTACCGCAGGGTCTTCTTTGAGCGATTCATCCCTGTTGCGATCTGAATGGGCGTCGGTGTTCCGCCTGCATGGCAGGCACCTGATCGCCCTAGCGCTTCAGCCCGTTTCGAGGAGCGTTCCGGTTCCCGCTCCCGTTGGTTGAGGTGGCAAGCAGCGAGACGCTGACCGGTACGGGCTTGCTCGTTGAAAGCCGGCGGTAGGCGACCCGTTGGCACCTTCACCGAGACGACCGCTGAGCGTCATTAGGCACAGACCTGACCGTGGCTCCCGGCAACCGGCCGACAAAGCGTTTCGTACAGCCGTCCATGCTCAAGATCGAACCCTGCCGTTTCCCGCCACTTTGTTTGCGACAGTCCAATATCGCGCAGTTCGAATCGCTATTGTGCGGCCTTAATGCGGGCTATCAATAGATTTCATAGACCGGAATTCGGGCGGCGGGGGTCATTGGCCTCTTTGTTAGCCCTGTCCGTCCTCATGGGCGCTTCCTTGGGCTTGGCGGAAAACGCGGCTGGCAAGAGCCTGCCCTCAGCCGCGGACTGCCAGGACCGGAAGATCCGGACCGCCGACGGGTGCCAACGGCCCGCGGCCGTGGGCCAGGAGCTGACCCGGATCATCAAGGGTGACAGGCAGGCCGCCAAACTCCGAGCAGTCATCGCCCGGATTGAAATTGCGGGGAAGAAGATCCTTCGACGAGGCTTCGGAAACTCGCAGACCGGAGTCCCGGCCACGCCGAACATGAATTTCCGAATCGGTTCGATGGTCATCCCCGTCCTTACTTCGGTCATCTACCAGTTGCATGAAGAAGACCGAATCAAGCTGAACGACCCCATTTCGACCTGGCTGCCCGGGCTTCCAGGGGCGTCGCAGATAACCGTCAGGATGCTGATGAACAACACCTCCGGATATCTCGATTGGATCCAGAAGAACCCGCCCTTCCAGAACAAGGTGATTGCGGACCCTTTTCATCTCTGGTCGGGCAGCGATCTGCTGTCGACTGCACTGGACCGTGGATTTTCCTGCCCTCCCGGCACATGCTTCAGCTACGCGCACACGAATTTCCTGATCCTGACACGTATCCTCCGGAAGCTCGAGCCGGAATCGACTGTCGTGGCCGAGCTTCGCGAGCGCCTTCTTCGCCCGCTGGGAATCAAGATGGCGTTTTCACGACTTGCGCCGATTCCGTTTCCTGCACTCTCGGCGTACACGACCGAACGAAATATCTTCGAAGAGTCGACCGGGTGGTCTCCGTCATGGGGGCTCGGCCAAGGAATGCTCGCCACCGCTTCGATCGACAACGTAACGAAACTCGGAAAGGGCATCCTTTCGGGCAGGAGGCTCTCGTCGCGGTCGCGCGCGGACTTTGTCAGGCAATACGCACCGGGCCTCGGACCTGATCCGGCCAGTACCTATTTCGCACAGGGTTTTATAGAGGTCAACGGCTGGCGGCGGCAGAATCCGTACTTCAACGGCTACATGGGCAATGTCGGATGGTTTCCGGCAAAACGCATCGTGGTCTCGTTAGTGGGAACCACCGGACCCGATACGACAGTGCCCGATGGCGAAAACGTCACCGACGACATTCTGGCCGACATTGCTGAGTATCTGACCCCTTCGAATTCCCCGGCGTTACCCAAGCCGCCGGGTTGACCGGCCGACCGAAAGTCTCAGGCGGTCGATGTATCCGGCCACCGTCCGGTCTTAGGGCTCGGGTCATCAACCTGGAGTGCGGGATCGAGACCGAATTGGTCTCGAAGCGATCGGGAGCTTCGCGGGCAGAAGGAAGCCCTGGACGAAGCGCTTGCCCAGATGGGGTTAGACCAGACCGAGGGCTAGAATGCTGAGCTGCCGGAGCGCCTGGACGGCATTACGGACCTCAACCAGAGCCTCCGGACAGTTTCTCCGAAAGACAGGCGCCAGGTCTTCAAGGCCTGCAACCTCCAGATTCACTTCGATAGGCGGAAGGGCCGCTAGAGATTTCGGCAACGATCGCCAAGGGAGTGGCTGAGGCTCTGCATAACTCGGAGAAACCGTTCGCGGAGGGCGCGACGGTCCCCCTTGACGAACGCGCCCGACTGGATTCGAACCAGTGACCTTCAGTTTCGTAGGCGATTCTGGGTCGTTTCTTTCCCAGTGTCAGCGCGATCCCGGACTTCTTGATCGGTTTCTGGCTGCCCGTCTGACTGCCCAATGCGGACGGAAGCTCAGGTAGCCGCACTCACTCGACGGCCAGCCTCCCCCGGTGGTCGGCGTTGACCGACCACAGACCCCGCGAGAGCGGACTGCTTCTTGATCTGATTTCGTCTTGATGGTCCTGCCGCCGGCTGCGGTACTCGTTTCAGGCGAGGGTATCGGCGAGCCAGTCGAGGACGCGGTTATTGAGCAGCCAGCGGTTCTGGGACTCGCAGTGTCCGCCCGCTCCTTCTGCCGCAGTGAACTCAATCAATTTGGCCGGGCAGTCGAGGTGATCCATGAAATCCCGGGCCCCCGAAGAAAGCGGGTCACCCTCGCTGATCGTGCCGAGCAGGGGGCAGCGGATGTCCTGTGCCCGACCCGTGAGTGTAAAAGCCTCAGAGGCCCGAATGTAGCCCTGAAGATCCTCCACACCGTGGACCCAGAACCCGCGCTTGACGATTCGCCAGGTGAGGCCGCGGTCGCTGAGAATCTTCTCGGTCATTTGTGCGGCCGCATCGTCGGGTAGGTCGGGCAACCCCGCTGCCAGCTCCTCGTAGCCGAGCGCAGTCACCAGTCCTCTCATCCCTTCGATGATGCCCCACAGCGCGGGATCGGCGACGACCGCCGCAATTCGGTGCTCTACCGTTGCCGCCCGGGGCGCGAGGTATCCGCCGAGACTCCACCCGTGGAGTGCGATTCGGTCAGGATCGACATCGTCGCGTACACTCGCGGCGACTCCGTGTTCTCGATCCAGTATTTCGCGCAGGTTGGTGGTGACTGATGGGCGCCAGAGGCGCGGTCTAGGGCGCGCCTACTCACACACCGGCAGGAACCCGCCCGAAATCATCGTGATTTTGCCTCCGGCGATGGTGAAGAGCTGTTCGGCCCGGGCGGGATCGCCGGTGTACCAGTACCCGTCCTTGGGCGTGCTGGTGATACCCAGATCAAGGGGCGAGAGGATAGAGCCTTCGCTGTCCTTGAGGACGGCGAACGAATCGCCAACCCGGACGCCGGCCCGGGTTGGGAATCGCCTGCTTGAGGTCCTGTATGAATCGAGCCGCTCGGTCTCGGCATTAAAGGAAAGCATCACTTCTCCGTCCGGCACGTTCCAGACCAAGACGGTGGTCCCTGGCGCGCTTGGATCGAACTCGCAACCAGGAAAACGCCTACGGTCGTCCGACTGGCCCCAGGTGTCAACCGCTTCTCTGATCTCCATTCCCTGTTCGACCGAGCCGAATGATGTCTGCGAAAGGGTGCCTTCGGGACCGGTGGGAGCTTCTTTTGCAGACTGAGCGGCGGATGGTGGTGGCGACGCCGGCGTGGTGTCCGACGAACCACTAGAGCCACAGGCGATGAGGCTTATCGCTGAGGCAACAATCCATACGGCAGCAACGGCCCCGGCGCGGCTAGCTGAGGTTCCACGAATCATCTGTCTCTTCTCAGTTGAAATCCTGCCCCGATGCTAATCCTACGCCTCCCGCTCCGCTTCTATCTCCCTCCGGTAGGCGGCAATCTCGGCGAGCTGGTGGCGAATCTCTTTCTGCGGGTGCTTCATGCGGGGATTGTCGCCCACTGACCGATCTAAGAACATGGTGGCCAAGCAGGCAGTGAAAATCAGGGCCGTCCACCTGGTGAGCGATAGGCTGCGCTCAGAACCAGCCGTGCCAAACAGTGGAAGCTACTACGAACGGAATCAATGAAACGACTCACGATCCTTGCCTCACTAGCCCTCCTTCTGACCGTCGCCGTCGCACCTGCCGCAAAGGCTTCCCGGTGGCAAGCCTGCGGAACCGTGCCGGGACCCGTTGCCCACTATGACCTGAAGGCAAAGAACGCGGGCTGCGGAACTGCAAAGAAGGTTGGGGGAAGTGGAATCGGCGAGTCCTCAAAGGCAAGTGTTCCTACAAGTCCTGCACCGCATTCGGCTATGGGTGCGTGATCCGCAACCGGAAAGACACCAGGTATTACACGAGCTATCGGGTTGTATGCAAGAAGCGAATCCACCGCGTTGTATGGACGGTTTCCCTCGACTAGGTAGCTGTGAGTTCCTGTGTCGGGGCTGCCCTCATTTCGACCGATTTCTTGGCCGAAGGGACGCGCTTCGGCCACTCGCGGTTCAGGAGCTGAGAAACCCGCTTCCCGATCGCCGCGTGACACCCTGCGTGATACCGCCCCGCTTTCGGTCTCTGGCGGTTGACCCCAGACACACAAAGAATCCGCATTAGCAGGGCTTCTGTGGATGGGCCGGGAAGGACTCGAACCTTCGACCTACGGATTATGAGTAGGCGTCGGGAGTTGTGGCTGGTTGTGGCTGGTCCGCAAGTCCCACAGGAAATGCGGCTTCAGCGGCCTGGCGGGCTGATCGGTTTGTGGCTGGTTGTGGGTGGCGTGTTGCCCTGCAGTTGCCCACTTCGCCTCGGCAGTCCGATGTGTCAGGCGCATCACCGCTACCGAAAGCCGGTGCGCGAAGTGATCGAGACGGTCCTGTCATGGTGGCTGACCCGATTTGCCCCGGCTGAAGCGCCAAGCGTTAGGCTTTTGTTGTAGCATCGGCAGGCCGAAAGATGGAGGATTGGCGTGAACCGAATGAATGCATTGCGGGGGCACCTGACATTCGCCAATGTCATGTCAGTCGTGGCGGTGTTCATCGCGCTGGGCGGTGCCAGCTACGCGGCCATCAACCTGCCCAAGAACTCGGTCGGCACCGAGCAGCTGAAGGGCAAGTCCGTCGGCACCAAGCAGTTGAAGCCCCAGGCAGTCAAGTCAAACAAGGTCAAGGACCGTTCGCTTCTTGCCGTGGATTTCAGGAACGGTCAGCTTCCGAGCGGCGCAATCGGTCCGGTCGGGCCGCCCGGTGCAGATAGTCAGCCCGGGGCCACGGGCCCTCAGGGTGCCATCGGGGTCCCAGGTCCAGAGGGCGTAACGGGTCCACAGGGCGTAACGGGTCCGACCGGGAGCCAGGGCGCCCAGGGTGGGAAGGGCGACAAGGGGGATCAGGGCGATGTGGGGCCGACTGGGCCAGTTGGCCCGACCGAGGGAACCGCAACCCTATTCGCGGAGACACGACAGGGCATCGTCGAAAGTGACGACTTCGAGACGACGCTGGCAGGCCGGCTGTTTGTCACCAAACCCGTATCCCTTATGAGATACGAATGCTTTAACGGGACTACTTACCGTGCATGGCTCGAGGTCGACGATGTCCCGGTCCCGGGAAGCCTGATCGCGTCTCTACCAAACGCCATCAGCCAATATGGACTCACTTTCAGTGGGGTTACCGCCGACGCCCTGGCCCCCGGCTTGCACACGGCAGCGGCCGTGTACAAGTGCGACACCGCCGGTGGGGCGAGCGGACTCATCTCCCGCGCGAGCGGAGTCAGTGCGGTCGTTCTGGGCGGATAGGTAAGAAGCGCTTCGGTCCCGTCGATTGAGGTAGAAGGCACAGACCTCCGTTGATGGCAGGGCTTCTGCGAATGGGCCGGGAAGGACTCGAACCTTCGACCTACGGATTATGAGTAGGCGTCGGAAGTTGTGGCTGGTTGTGGCTGGTCCGCAAATCCCTCAATAAATGCCGTTTTTCCGGTCTGGCGGGCCGATTCGTTTGTGGCTGGTTGTGGGTGGCGTGTTGCCCAGGAGTTGCCCACCCAGGCCGAGATCGAACCGCGATCATGGCCGGCGCCGGCCGCCGACCTTCAGCGCATGGCGCCGGGCCTTCAGACCCGAGATCTTCCGGGACGAATTGACCT
>JAENXK010000198.1 GCA_016649615.1 Thermoleophilia bacterium | reverse complement strand
CTGGGAGCAGGACAACCCGGACTCCTGCGACCAGACCTTCCCGATGCCCCAGCCCAACTTCTACGAGGTGACCCCGCTGGAGGACAACTGCTCGATCTGCCACCGCACCCCCCGGGTCACCGTCAAAGCGAGAGGCCGGTCCGGCCGCCCCTGGAAGCTCTGTTTCAACGACGACTGCCCGACCATGGTCGAAATGCGGGAAAAGAAGGCTGAACGGCTGGCCGCGCAGGAGGCCAAGAAGAAGGCTGACGGGGCCGCCGGCAAGTCGAAAGGCAAATCCGGAGGCAAGAAGAAGACCGCGGCCAAGGGCGGCTCCGGGAAGAAGTCGGGCGCCGGAACCTCCCGCTCGAAGACCGTGGCGGCCTCCAAGTCGGGACCGCCCGATCCCGGAACGCGCCGGGTCAAGCGGGCCGGCGGCCGATCGCGCGGCGGCGGCTCCCGAGGCTGAGGGAGCCGGCCTGTTCATCACGCTCGAAGGCGTTGACGGCTCGGGCAAGACGACCCAGGCCGGACTCCTGGTCGCCGCACTCGGCCCGGACACGACCAGGATCCGGGAACCGGGCGGGACCGAGGCGGCCGAGCGGATCCGGGCGATCCTGGCCGACCAGGCGACACCGCTCGACCCGGTGGCCGAGCTGCTGCTTTTCTGCGCCGCCCGGGCCGATCTGGTCAGCCGGGTGATCCGGCCGGCGCTCGAGGCCGGCGGACACGTGGTCTGTGATCGCTTCACCGACTCGACCGTGGCCTACCAGGGAGTGGCCCGCGGATTGGGGGTCGACCGGGTCAGAGAGGTCAATCAGACCGCCACCGGCGGTCTCGCCCCGGCTCTGACCCTGCTGCTGAAAGTCGACCCGGAGACCGGTCTGGACAGGGCCGGGAGCGAGGACCGCTTCGAGGCCGAGGGAATGCGTTTCCAGGAGAAGGTCGCCGGGGCATACGAGGAGATCGCCCGGAGTGAGCCGGAGCGGTTCGTGATCGTCGACGGCTCCGGTTCGCCCGAGCAGGTCCACCAGCGGGTGATGGCGGTCGTCGAGCCGAGGCTGGACCGGTGAGCGAGGCCACGACAGCGGCCGGCGCGCTTGAATCAGCCACAGCGAATCAGCCACGGGTCCGGCTGGAGCTCGAAGCGGCGCTCCGGGAAGGACCGGCCCACGCCTACCTGATGCGGGGGCCTTCGGGCTCGGGCAAGGCCGAAATCACCCGGGCCTTCGTCGCCGGGATCCTGGCCGCCGACAGCCCCGACCCGACCGACACGCGCCGCCGGGCCATGTTGGACCCCTCGCCTCATCCCGACCTGATCTGGCTGAAGCCGACCGGGATGAGCCACGCCTTCGCCGACGTGAAGGAGCAGGTGATCCGCCGTGCTCCGCTGAAGCCGTTTGAGGGCGACCACCGGGTTTTCGTGATCGAGGCGGCGGAAGCGCTCAACGAAGAAAGCCAGAACGCGATGCTGAAAACCCTGGAGGAACCGCCCGCCCATGCCCACCTGATCCTGTTGTGCTCGGACAGCGAATCGGTACTGCCGACGGTCGCGTCGCGCTGCCGCGCGATCGAGTTCGACCCGCTCGACCCCGGGGTGATCGAGGCGGCGCTCGAGGGGCTCGCCGATCCGGATTCGATCCGGGCGGCGACGCGGCTCTCGGGCGGCGATCTCTCCCGGGCCCGGCTGCTGGCCGGTGAATCCGGGCAGAAGATCCGGGCCGCGGTCGAGGCGATGATGGCGGCGACCCTCGAGGCCTACTTCAGTTCCTCGCCCTGGCTCAGAGTCCTGGCGATCGCCGAGGAGGCAGGAGATCAGGCCGGCGAGCGGGTCGCGGCTGAGCTCGACGCCGAAGTCAAGGAGGGCACCAAGCACACCAAGGCCGAGATCGACGAGGCAGTCCGCCGGGCCAGGCGCCGTGAGCGGACCGGAATCCTCGACCTCTCGCTCGGCCTGGCCGCGTCCTGGGCCAGGGACTGGACCGCCCTGATCAGCGGAGCGCCGGATCTGGCCTTCAACGCCGACCGTTTGCCGGTTCTGGAAGACCAGGCCGAAGGCATGGGCCTCGGCCCGGCCCGGCGCGCGGTTGAGCTGGTCGCCGGTACACGCAGGCGATTCGCCCTCAACGTCTCCGAGGAGCTTGCCCTGGAAGCGCTCTGCTTCCGGCTCGAGTCCCTACTGAACCGGGCCTGAGCGCTCGCCCTCGTCCTCGCCTTCGCCGCCGGCCCGGGGTTCACCGTCCGGTCCCTGTTCGTCCCCGGCCGACTCGATCGCGCTCTGCTGGGCCAGTCGGGTGATCTGTTTGGCCTGCCGGGAAGCGATCACGCTGAAGTTGAGCGAGAGCCCCAGCAGGATCAGCAGGACCATCGAGAAGAGGGCGATGGTCGCGTCGCGCACGCCCATCGCCCTGGCGATCAGCTCGAGCAGTACGGGGAAGGCGGCACCGGCGAGCATCGCCAGCCCGAGCGCGAACCAGACGACGCTGTACCGCTCGAGCAGTTTGTCGCGACGGATCAGGTCGAGGATCAGGATCATGAAAAGCACCGCCAGGATCGCGGCGACGATCCTGGCCTGGGGGGTCAGCCGGACCACCGGTTCGACGGCGGCCGGCCAACCGGACCAGCCGTTCCATGGTGCGACCCAGCTCACCGTTTTACCTCCGGGCTGACCTTGCCGGGCCGGAGGTGTCCGACCAGCAG
>JAENXK010000149.1 GCA_016649615.1 Thermoleophilia bacterium | reverse complement strand
GCCGACGCTTCCGGTCCCGGCGGTTCCGACTAGGGACCAGGCCCTGCGGCCCTCTCCGGCTTCGACGCCCGTCCCGCCTCAGCGCCCGTCCCGGCTTCAGCGCCGGTTCGGCCAGCGGAATCGCTGGTAGGTGCTGCCCAGCCCGTCCCGGACGATCCGGGCGGTCCGTTTGACTTCCAGGGCCAGCGGCCGACGCAGCTTCTTCGTCTTGAACTTCCAGCCTTCGGGCAGCGCGATCAGGGGGTTGCGGCCGATCGAGTTGAGGTGACGCGCTTTCAGGCCCGGGTCGACGGTCTTCGTATAGCTCTGCATCGCGTAGCGCTTCCCGGTCGGAGAAACCACGATCCTGATGTTCCGGCCCTTGCGGAACTTCCAGACGGTGGTCCGGTCGATCGCGACCTCGGTGAACGGCTCCGGCGAGAGCGACGGGGTCTCCAGCGTGGCCACCTTGCGCACCTCGAGTCCGCTCATCTCGAACGGATTTCCGGCCCTGCCGCCGGAGATGGCGTCGATGGTCCAGCGGCGGGGACCGTTCGCGACCGCGCCGAGCGCGCCCCATTCCTGCCTGATCGCGTCGAAGTCGACCGCGTTCCACCGGTCCCGCGGGCATTCGTTCAGCCCGACCGTGTTGAAGACCTTGACCGTGAACAGCGAAGCGACCGGCGGCTCGACCACGAAGATCTCGCAGTACCTGGAGTTGTAGATCCCGGCGAGGCCCTTGCCGGCCTTCGCCTCTTTGGCCGTCCCGGCCGAGGGCACCACGAGCAGCGCCACCGCGAGGACCGCGGTACCGAGAATCTTCCGACTGAACCCGTAGCTAGACAACTGCGACCCTCGCGATCGTTGAGAGCGATTGATAATAGAGGTCACGATTGAACCCGGGAGCCGGGAAAAGGAACCCTTGCAGCGATGAAGGGACCCCGACCCTGGCCTTCTCCTCACCGGTGTCGAGGTCTAGCACGACCAGGTTGTCGCCGCCGGCGGCGACTGCGGCCCGGCGGGCGATCGAGCTGCGGCCGAGCAGCGGGGCCAGTGCCCCGGCCAGTGGGCGGACGATCGGCCGTCGCATCGCCGCGGCCCCGCCCCAGTCTCCGACCACGAGCTCGCGCGTATCCGGGTAGAGGATCAGGTGGCCGGCGTGGGCCAGCCCGTCGAGCCGCCAGATCGACTCAAGCTCGTCGCCGTCCATGCGCCAAGCCTGCATCACCGCGTTGCCGGAGTCGTATGCGACCACGATCCGGTTGACCGGATCCCAGGCGGGCGGGTTGGACTCGGTTCCGTAGGGGATCCCGCTGATCTCGACCGAGCGCACCTGGTCGGCGTCGTCGAGCCGGGCCCACCAAAGCCGGACCGGGTCGCTTTCGACCCCGCTGCCGAGCATGGTCGCGTCAACCCGGTTACGGCCGTTGTCCATCCAGAAGACGTGCTCGTCGGTGATCACCGGGTCCCAGCCGTAGCCGCGCTCGGGCGAGGGGCCGTAGCTCGGCTGCCACTCCTGGTCGATCTCCAGCCGGCCGGCCTCGCGGTCAAGGCTCAGCCTGAAGACGGTGGTGGTGCCGATCGCGATCACCGATTCGCCGTCGCCGGAGAGCCTGGCGATCGAGGGCTCGGGCAAGAGCAGCGGTTCGGCCACCGGCAGCAGCGTCACCGGATCGAGCACCGAGAAAGTCGAGCGCTCCAGGCCGACCGGCGCGTCACAGTCCTTGGTCACCAGCTCGCCACCGTCGAGGATGACGAACGAGTTGTGGGGTCTGCCCACCGGAAGGCGGTGCGAGGCGAGCACCTCGAGGTCGGGACTGAGCCGCCAGGCCCAGCGCCCGAAGATCATGTGAAGGTCGCCATTGGCGTGGGCTGCGATGCCACCCGGCCAGAAAGGCCCGCCGGGCAGTCGCGGGGTCGATGCGGTGACTTCCAGGCTCTCCGGGTCGAGCCGCTCGACCCAGGCCTCGACCGGGGTCGACTGCGGACCCCGCAACGGAATGCCGTGACGAAGCGCGTAGAGCTGTCCCGGCTCGCGCCGGACCAGGGCGTCGGTGGCGAAGGCGTCGTGGATCGCGGCGACTTCGAGCCGCTCCCCGGGCCCGATGTCGAGGCCGGCCTGTCCGTCGGGCACACCCCAGCGGCGCGGACCGCCGTCCTCGCCGGTCCAGGGCCTCGGCCAGTAGGCACCGGCCGCCGGCATCCCGGTGTCGGCCGGCTCAGCCACCGGCACGGGCGGGGGCATGGTCGCGTGCGGCTGCCCTCACGAAGCTTCGATCCCGGCCGAAGTCGAGAGCACGCGCCCGTCCGGGTCCAGCGCCCGCAGCTTGAACTTTTCCGCCGGGCTGGTCAGATCGATCCGGGTCTCGAATCCCTTGCGCTCGGCGGTGGCGACGGGCCGGAAGGGGCCCCCGCTCGCGCCTGCCAGTACCTGCCAGGTCTCGGTCTTCGTATCGCCGTTCCAGCTGACGAAGATCGAAACGGCCGAGCCGTCGGTGCGGCGGGCGACCGCGACCGGCTGCGTCTTCGGCGAGGCGCTCCAGTTATGGCGGTAGACCCGGTAGCTGCCGTTGTCTTCGGGCTGGCTGGCGTCGTAGAGCAGCTTGCCTTTCTTCGAGAACTCCGAGAATTCCGGCTCGGAGCCGAAGCCGACGAATACGTTTCCGTTGCCCCGGGTCTGAACGCTGCCCTCGCTTTCGGCCGAGGTCTCGTTCGAGCGGCTGTATTCGCGGGAGACCTTCGCGGTCATGCGTTTGTGGTCGAGCTCCAGCATCAGTCCGCGGGAGAACGGGGCGAGCTTGGGCGGTCCGGCCCCGTCGTCGTAGACGCTGATCCTGCCGTCGTTCAGCTTTCGCGCGTGATGCTGGAGAAAGAACTCGGCGCCCTTCTTCATCCTGAAGCTGCTGGCGGTGCCGCCGAGCGTCCAGAGGACCTTGCCGCTCGGCTTGTCGATCTTGTAGACCGCCGAGGTGTTGCGGGCCGAGACGAGCACCCTTCCCCCGCCCAGCTGCTGGATCGAATTGAGGTGGTAAGCGTCGTAGGAGGCGCTGTTCTCTGGGGTGGCGCGGGAGTCCTCGAGCGGGATGTGCCCGTAGGAGTGCCACTCCCAGACGACCAGCCCGGTCTTGACATCGACCTGCTGGACGATCGCGTCCATCATGCGCGAGAGCGTTCCCTCCGGGGTGCCGGGCAAGTGGACCATCTGCGGTTTGTAGATCGTGAACAGCGCGTCTCCCGAGTCGGTCAGCTCGAACTCGTGAAGGTCCATCAGATAGCCGTTGCCGGCGGTCACGGTCGCGACCGTGCGGTAGGAGGTGTTGGCGATCACTCCCTTGCCGTCGCCGTAGGCCCAGGGGGTCACCCCGCCCTGCCACCAGGTCAGCACCTTCTTGCCCTCGTAGCGCTGGATCCTGAGGTTGGCCGCGACGGTGGGCTGCTCCAGCTGCCTGAACCAGACCACCTGGCCGTGGCGGTTGGCGATCATCGGCCCGCCCGGCCCCACCGGTTCGATGGTCACCGTGTTGTCGCTGCCCGGGTGGACCGTCGGCGAAGGCAGCGGGGTCAGGAAAAGGTCGCCCGTGGTCCTGTGTGAGTTCTTTTCGACCGTGATCTTCGGCGGAACCAGGCCGGGAAGCGACTGATAGTGGCGGAGCTTTTCCGGCTGGGTCGAGGTCAGGGTGAGGAACGGCAGGTCCGGCCCCGACACGCCGACATCGAACCAGGAGTTGATCCCGTCCCGGCCTTTGATCCGGACCGTGAAGTTCGCCCGCTCGCCCTCGGTCAGCGGCTCGTCCGGGAGGAAGCTGGCTCCGCGCTTGCCGGAGTAAGAGCGCATCTGACCGGAGTGCGCACCGCTCTGTTCACCGGTCAGCTCAACCGACTTGATCTTGTCCGGGTGAATGCCCAGCACACTGATCTGCGTCTCGGCCGAGGCATTGGGCGTGCCCTTGGCCGGAGAAATCGTCAGTTTCTGGTTCGACGATCCGGCGACCGCTCCGGTCGGGCCGGCAAGCCCGCCAACCATGACGGTCGCGGCCGCCAGCACCGCCAGAGCTGTGAACTTTCCTCTCATACCTGTCTCTCCCAACACGGGAAACGCCGGTTCGGACCTGATCCGGCCACACAGTATTGGTCGGCGACCGTGATCCTCGGGCCTGGGGTGCGCCTCAGCCGGT
>JAENXK010000197.1 GCA_016649615.1 Thermoleophilia bacterium | reverse complement strand
TGCGGTTCGGCCTGCACTGGGGTGCGAACCTCTACGTCGGCAACATCAGCACCGCCGGACGCTCCGAGGTCAACGCGCTCGGCGACCAGGTCAACGAGGCCGCGCGCATCGAAGACTGCGCCAGCGGTGGCCTTGCGCTCGCCTCCAAGGACCTCATCGAGCGCCTGGAACCCGACGCCGCGGCCGCTCTCGGTCTGGAAAGTCGCGCCGGGCGGTACCGGCGTAAACATAAGTGCTGACTACGTACGTCTGTGGATCGTCCGGATGGGATAACTTCCCCACTCCAACGAATTTACCCTCACCCAACGAAAGAAGGTCTCTTCCGTGAAATCGAACGCGATTCGCATTACTCTGGCAGCCGGTGCCCTGACCCTTGCTCTTGGATTCTCGGCCTGTGGAAGTTCCGACAACGAATCCGATGAAAGCTCGGAGGCCACGACAACGACCACTACTGCGCCGGCAAACGCGCAGATCGTGAAGGTCAGCATGGTCGAGATGGCGTTCACCGTCGATCCGCCCAGTGCCAAGGCCGGAAATGTCACTTTTGACCTGACGAACGATGGCACCGTGACCCACGAGATGGTCGTGCTCAAGACCAACAAGAAAGCCGGAGACCTGCCCACCGACTCCTCCGGAGAACCATCTGAGGACGGCGCCCTCGGCGAAGGCGAAGCGGAACCGGGAGCAACCGATGAGCTCTCTCTGAAACTCGCCTCCGGACACTACGCGTTGATCTGCAATCTGCCCGGTCATTACGCGGCCGGAATGTACACGGACTTCAACGTGAAGTAGGCCGCAGCGTCACGCAGCAATTGAATAAAGCGGGGCGGCTTGCCGCCCCGCTTTTTTTGATCCTCCCCCGAAGGGGATGACACGCTGATCTTCCCCCCAAAGAGCTGACACGGGTTTCTGGAATCCTCCGGCGTGAAGGAGGATCCACATGCCCCCGAAGTGCCAACCAGAAGTGCGCCCGACAGGATTCGAACCTGTTCTTTCCGACCGAGGTGTTGAAGCTGACGCCCTTACCGCCCACCTTGAGCCTGACGCCCGTTGCGTTCTCGTCGCCGGAGCGATGAGGCACCCAGGCGGTGTTAGAGATCTTAACCTTGTAGGTAGCGATCTTGCCCTTCTTGACCTTCTTGGGGCCGGAGACGTTCAGGAGTCCTGCCAGACAACCGCGACCAGTTCGTGACTGCCTGGAAGTCCTTTCAGCTCGACCTCGCGAGGTTCGGCGAAGACGAGGTCGGCGGCATCGGCGGCTTCGGCGGCTTCGGCGGCTTCGGCGGTGACCAGGATCTCGCCCCCGCCGGCCTGGTCGGCGACCCGCGCCGCGAGCGCGACGCTGCGGCCGAAGAGATCACCGCCTTTCTGGAGCGCCGATCCAGTGTGAATGCCGATCCGGACCCTGACCGGCGCGCCGCGCAGGCGGCGGGGCCCGGAGTCCAGCTCGCGCTGGATCTCGATCGCCGAGCGAATCGCGCCTTCGGCACCGGCGAAGGCGATCATGAACCCGTCACCCTGCGACTTCACGACATGCCCGCCGTACTCGCCGGCGCATTTGCGGACGATCTGGTCGTGGGCGCCGAGTGTCCTGAGCCAGGACTTGTCGCCGAGCTCCTGGTTGAGCGCGGTGGAGCCCTCGATGTCCGAGAAGAGGATCGTCAGAGTGCCGTCCTTTGCCGCGAGTTCACGCAGCTCGGGTTCCGCATCTTCCGCCCAGCCCGTGAGTTCGTCGAACGAACTCCAGAGCACCTCGCCGAGGCCCTCTTCCCTGACTCGCGATGCGGCACGCAGCACAGCCTTCAGGGGCGGCAGCGGAGCCAGGGACCAGGCCTCCCGCTCTGCCAGCTCGTTCTCGAGCTCAATCTCCAGCCGCTCTGCCCGGCGCCGCTCCCTCAGCCAAAGGAAGCTGACCGCGGCCAGAGCCACGCCTGCGACGATCAGAAGGATGGGGAGGATTTCGAACATGGAGAACCGGGATGGCAGCGACACCAGTTTGTGCCGCGCGGCAAGCGACGGTGGCAACAGTAGCTGACACCGGCTTGAGAGTCCCCTGCTTGGGCAACTCCGGGTTCCCTGCTGATGGGCTCAGGTCTTTGCGTACCTACGGTTGGTGTAGACGCCCCAGTGCCCGAAAGCGGTGCGCGTCCAGTCCCGGCTGTCGGCTGGGCCGAAGCCCTTCGGCGTGATTTCGATTTCGCCGCCGGGACCAGCCCCGGCCCGGTCGCGATCGGCCACCTGAATGGCGACAGCTTCCCCGACTTCGCAGTAGCCAAATACGGCACCAACAACGTCTCGGTCCTGCTGAGTCGAATCCATGGTTGATTCTTGCCATGAACCAAGATTCAGACCTGATCGCAATCCCGTACATCATCAGCTTCTTCGTCGCGATCGGCGCGCTATTCCTGCTCTTCCCCCGGGGCGGTGGATCCTGAAGTGAGTGGGACGGTCACGCGACACTTCAGCGCTGATGTGATCGAACGGATAGACACCGTGATCGTTGGAGTTTCATACTGCCTCAGCCAGCAACAGGTCGTGCCTGGTTGGTCTGAAGACGACAACGACTCACTCCGTCGGCGGGTCAAGCGGGCCTCGAAGCGCACGACTAGTACCTGGGGTAGAAAGCGGGGCCGAGACTGCCGAGCGATACGACCAGTTACTCAGGAGATCACCATGGACGTTGAAGTCAGATTCGAATGTAGCGACATC
>JAENXK010000045.1 GCA_016649615.1 Thermoleophilia bacterium | reverse complement strand
CCCTTGATCTGTCCGTGCCTCCGGGGGCGGGGCGCCGCCTTGAGGCGGGTCCCTGGCGGTGGACCTCATAGGGGGGTTCCTCACGCCCGCCACCGCCCTTTTTCTGCGGGCGGGACGCCTTCGGCTGGGACTTTTCTCTCAGCTTGTCGAGGTCGGGCTTGCGAAAGCGGGAGAATAGGCCTCTGCGCGAACGGTAGACCCGGTAATCGGGCTTCCCGGAAGGGCGCTGTTCGTCGTCGGAAGGCATGAAGGGCTAAAAATGGTGGCTGATGAATCAGGTTGAAACGATCGGAGCCGATCTCGGCGGTACGAAACTGGCTGTCGGGGTGGTGGGCGATGGACCGGAAGCGGTCTTTGCAAGTGAAGTCTCTTCCCGTGGATATTCGCAAGAAGAGGTGATTGACCTGCTGGCGGATCAGATCCGGGAGGCCCGCGAAGCCCGGCCGGCGGCGGTCGCTGCGGGGGTCGGGATCCCGGCCACGCTCGATTTCGAGAGCGGACACGCGATCAGCACGGTCAACCTCGACCTGGTCGATCTGCCGGTCCGCGAGCTGCTCTCCGAGCGGATCGGGCTGCCGACGGTGATCGACAACGACGCCAACCTGGCGATGCTGGCCGAAGCCCTCTACGGGGCAGCCCGGGGCGCGGACTACGCGCTCATGCTGACTCTCGGAACCGGAATCGGCGGGGGAATCTGGATCGGCGGCGAACTTTTTCGAGGTGCCCACGGGGCCGGCGCCGAGCTCGGGCATGTCGTGGTCGAGATCGACGGCCCGCGCTGCCAGGGCAACTGCCCGGGGTACGGCTGCGTCGAAACTTTCGCCTCCGGTACCGCGATCGGCCGCCAGGGGCGAGAAGCGGCCGAGCGGGAGCCGGATTCGGCTCTCGGACTGCTGGCAGCCGCCGGCAGCGGGATCACCGCCCGCGAGGTGGCCTCCGCGGCCCGCGGTGGTGACCGGGCGGCCACGGGAGTGATCGAAAAGGCCGGCCACTATCTAGGCACTGCCCTGGTTTCGCTGGTCAACATCTTTGAGCCCGAGGTGATCGTGCTGGGTGGAGGCGTGATGCGGATGGGCGACCTTCTGCTGGAGCCGGTGCGCCAGGAGCTTCGCCGGCGCGCCCTGCCGCCGATGAATCGGACCGAGGTGGTCGAGGCGGAATTCGGGCCCGAGGCGGGAGTGATCGGCGCCGCCGCGCTGGCCCGGATCGAACTCGAGAAAGAGGACTGATGCCGGGTCGCCTGACCATATGCCCGACCCCGATCGGCAACATGGACGACGTGACCGTGCGCATGCGCACGGCGCTGGTCGACGCCGATTACGTCGCCTGTGAGGACACCCGCCGGACCGGCCGCCTGCTCGAGCGGCTCGAGATAAGCCCGAAGCCGAGGCTGGTTTCAAACCACGAGGGAAACGAGAAGTCCAGGGCGACCGAACTGGTCAAGCGGATCGAGCGGGGAGAGCGGATAACGCTGGTCTCCGATGCCGGTATGCCGGCGATCTCGGACCCGGGCTTCCGCCTGATCCGTGCCTGCATCGAACGCGGGCTCGAGGTCGATGTCCTGCCCGGCCCGTCGGTGATCCCGGTGGCGCTGGTCGCTTCGGGTCTGCCGACCGACCAGTGGCGCTTCGAAGGATTTCTGCCGAAACGGGCCGGCGAGATCGAGCGGGTCCTGAATACGACCGAGACCGTCATCGCGTTTGAATCTCCACGGCGGATCTCGAAGTCGCTGGCCGCCCTGGCCTCGCTCGCCCCCGAAAGGCAGGCGGCCGTGTGCCGGGAAATGACCAAGCTTCACGAGGAGGTGACCCGGGGCACCCTGGCGGAGCTGGCGCTGCGCTACAAGGGGGAGGCCAAGGGCGAGATCGTGCTGGTGATCGGTCCGGCCGAATCGGCAGGACATGGTCACGACATCGCCTTCGCGGTCGAGGCGCTGAAACGCCTGGTCAAGGCCGGGGCCCGTCCCCGGGCGGCGGCGACCGTGGTCGCCTCGCTGACCGATACCCGGGCGAACGACCTCTACAAGGCCCTGACCGGCCGCGAACCTCGCCGGTAGAAGGCGCCGCAATCAGATGAGCTACTACGTAACCACCCCGATCTACTACGGCAACGGTGAGCCGCACCTCGGCCACGCCTACTCAACCATGGCCGCCGACATCCTCGCCCGTCACATGCGCCAGCGCGGGGAGGACGTTTTCATGCTGACCGGAACCGACGAGCACGGCGAGCCGATCGCCCAGGCCGCCGAGAGAGAGGGGATCACTCCCCAGGAACTGGTCGACCGCAGCGCCCGCCAGTTCAGGGACATGGTCGAAAAGGTCGACTCGACCCATGACTTCTTCATTCGGACCACTGATCGCGGCCACATCGACCGGGTCCAGGAGGTAGTCAACCGGGTCAGGGAGAACGGCTACGTCTATCAGGGCACCTACGAGGGCTGGTACTGCCCGCGCTGCGCAGATTTCAAGTCGGAAAATGAGATCGGGCCGGGCGATACCTGCCTGATCCACGAGACCCTGCTGCAGCGGGAGGAAGAAGAGAACTGGTTCTTCAAACTCTCGGCCTTCCAGAAACCGCTGGAGAAGCTCTACGAAGAAAACCCGGGAATGATCGAGCCCGACTTCCGCCGCAACGAAGCTCTCGCTTTCATCCGCTCCGGGCTGCGCGACGTTTCGCTGTCGCGCGCGAAGCTCTCCTGGGGGGTACCGCTGCCGTGGGATCCGGAACAGGTGATGTACGTCTGGTTCGACGCCCTGCTCAACTACTTCACCGCGCTGAGCTACGCCCGCGAGGGCGAAGATCTCACGGAGAGGTTCTGGCCGGCTTCCTGGCACATCCTGGCAAAGGACATCCTCAAATTCCACGCCGTCTACTGGCCGGCATTTCTGCTGGCCGCCGGGCTCGAGCCGCCCCGGCGCATGTTCATCCACGGCTATCTGCTGATGGGCGAGAAGAAGATGTCGAAGTCGCTCGGCAACGTGCTCGACCCGTTTGAGGTGATCGAAAGGTTCGGGGCCGATGCGCTGCGTTACTACTGCTTCCGTGAGGTCAGCTTCGGTCAGGACGGATCGATCTCAACCGCGGGATTCGAGGCCCGGTACGAGACCGAACTGGCCAATGACTTCGGCAACCTCGCCTCCCGGACCCTGGCCATGGTCGGTCAGTACCGCGATGGGGTGGTTCCGTCTGCCGAACCCGACCCGCTGCTGACCGCCGACTTCGACGGCATCGTCCAGCGGGTCAGCGCGCTGCTCGACCAGGCGCAGATCGGACAGGCCCTGGAGGAGATCTGGGTACTGGTCCGGCGGCTGAACCGGTATGTCGAGGAGTGCCAGCCGTGGGTCCTGGCCAAGTCTGAGGGTGACGCGCTCCGCCTGGACCAGGTGCTCTACGGACTGATCGAGGGTCTCCGGGTGGTCTCGATCCTGCTCCATCCCTATCTGCCGAACTCGACTGCGACCCTGCTCGAAGCCCTGGGCGAGCCGTCGCTCGATCTGTCGGACTTCGGCTCCCGGCCCGGCGGCCAGTCGGTCGAGCGGATCGAGCCGCTCTTTCCCAAGCTCTGACCACCCGGACCGGTCCCCGGGTAGGATCCGAACGCACTTTCAGATCAGGATCATCTACAGGAAAACGGCGGGCAGGACATGAAGCAGACAAGCGCCGCATGATCGATTCGCATGCCCACGTGACGCGCTGCGGGGAAAGCCCGGGCGAGGTACTCACTGCCGCCTCCGAGGCCGGCCTGACCAGGATCCTCACGGTCGGCCTGGACGAGCAGTCCAACCGGGAGCAGATCGCCCTGGCCGAGTCCCATGAACCGGTTTTCGCCGCCGTCGGCCGCCACCCCAACGACGCTGATGGATTCAACCGGGCCGCAGTAGATGACATCGAAGCCCTGGCCGCTCACGAAAAGGTGGTGGCAATCGGCGAGACTGGGCTCGACTTCTATCGGGATACGGCCCGGCCCGAAGACCAGCGGACCGCCTTCGAGGCCCAGATCGGGATCGCCGGCCGGCTCGATCTGCCTCTGGTGATCCATGTGCGCGATCCCCAGGGCAGGGAGGACGCGGTCGCCGAGGCATTCGAAACCCTCGACCGCACTGGGTCCGGACTCGAGGTCGTCCTGCACTGTTTCTCGGCCCCCGGCTGGGTTGAGCGGGCCGGCGAGCGGGGCTGGTATTGCTCCTTTGCCGGCAACGTCACCTACCCGGCAAACGAAGCCCTCCGCGAGGCGGCCGCGAAGGTCCCGGAGGACCGGATCCTTGCCGAGACCGATGCCCCCTACCTGACCCCGCAGTCGAAGCGCCGCCACCGCAACCAGCCGGCCTACGTGGTCGAAACGGCCGAACTGCTGGCCGGGGTCCGCGGAGTCGGCTACGACGAGTTCGAGGCGACCGTCACCGCCAACGCCGCCCGCCTTTTCGGGTGGTGAGGCTGGGCCAGAATTTCCTGGCCGACCCCAACCTGCTGGACGCGATCGTGCGGGACTCGGGGGCAGGCGAAGACGACTGTGTGCTCGAGGTCGGGGCGGGCGAGGGTGCTCTGACCGTTCGCCTGGCCGCGGCCTGCCGACAGGTCCACGTGATCGAACTCGACCGCGGGCTCGAACCGGTTCTGGCGGAAGTGATCGCCCTGGAAAACGTCAACCTGATCTGGGGGGACGCGGTCCGGGCCGACCTCGCCGGGCTGGACCCCCCGCCGACCGCGATGGTCGCCAACCTTCCTTACGCGGTCGCCACCCCGGTGATCATGCGCACGATTTTCGAGCTGCCTTCGATCCGTAGCTGGACCGTGATGGTCCAGCGCGAGATCGCCGACCGGCTGAGGGCCGAGCCCGGTTCCAGGACCTATGGCGGGCCCTCGGTCCTGGCCCAGCTGGCCGGTGAGGTCCGGCTTGTGCGACGGGTCAGCCGGACCGTCTTCCGGCCGCCGCCGCGGGTCGATTCGGCGGTCATCTCGATAAGCCGCTCGGGGCCGGGCCCGGACGAAAAGTCCCGGACCGTGGTTCGGGCCGCCTTCAGCCACCGCAGAAAGGCCCTGCCCCGCTCGATCGACCTGGCAATACCGGGGTCGCTCGAACCGGCCCGGCAGGCCCTGTCCGAGCTCGGACTGGATCCCGGGATCCGCGCTGAGGCGCTCTCGCCGGAACAGTTCGCGGCACTTTCGGCGGCGATCGAATTGCCGTCGCCGGAGTGACCGGGACCGGGCAGCCGGTCCCGCCCGGCGGGCCGCTTCGATCCCGAGCCGGGGACCGCTTTATCGTGCGATAACCGATGAACGATCAGGACGAGTTCCCGAACCAGTTTTTCGCCCCGGCCAAGCTCAACCTCGGCCTCTACCTCGGCCCTGCAAGGCCCGACGGTCTGCACGAGCTCGCTTCGATCTTCGAGCCGCTCTCGCTCCACGACCGGATCACGGTCAGCGAGTCCGAAACAGACGAGGTGATCTGCCCCGGGATCTCCGGGAAGAACCTCGCCGCGGAGGCGCTCCGGCTGCTTCGCTCGGAGGGCTGGGGTTCGCCGCCTCTCAGGATCGAGATCGAGAAGCGGATCCCGGTCCAGGGCGGGCTGGGGGGTGGCAGCGCCGACGCGGCCGCGGTGCTTCGCCTCGCCCTGGGCGAGGTCGGTGACCTCGCCGGACTGGCGATCATGCTCGGAGCCGACGTTCCTTCGCAGATAGACCCGGTGCCCTGTCTGGTCGAGGGCGTCGGCCAGAAGCTCTCCTCGCTGCCGCCTCCGGCCGAGCACTGGGTCGTGCTGGTCCCCTTCGCCGAAGGACTCCCGACCGCCGAGGTGTTCGCCGAAGCCGACCGTCAGGGGGCCGGCCGCACCCAGGAAGAGATCGACGAGATCTCGGGACGGCTCTGGGCCGTGGCCAGCAGCGGCGTCTCACCGCTCGATTTCCCGGCGCTCCTGGTCAACGACCTCGAGGCGGCCGCGATTTCGCTGAAACCGGAAATCGGCGCCGTGTTACAGCGGGTGGAAAAGGCCGGCGCCGGCCTGGTCGCGATCAGTGGAAGCGGCCCGACCGTATTCGGCATCTACCCCGACCGGGAAAGCGCCGAGGCCGGCGCGAACGAGATCGGACCCGGGGCAATCGTCTGCCGGGGAGGGGCCGGGCTCTGAGCGACCGGGACACATCCCAGGACGCACCGCCGCCTGACGGCGGGCCCCGCCGGGAAGGCTCCGGGGCACCGCCCGCCGGCAAGCCGCCGGAGTCGCGGCGCAGGCATGTCTATACCGTTGCCGCGATCGTCGTAGCGGCCGCGGTCATCTACTTCCTGTACCGCCAGTTCTTCCCTGAGTTCGATCTTCAGCAGCTGCTCGACGACTTCGCCAACCTGCTCGGGGACTGGACCTATCTGGTGGTCGGGGTGCTGGCCTTTCTCGAGACCGGCGCCTTTGTCGGGCTGCTGGTCCCCGGCGAAACGGCGCTGCTGGTCGGTGGGGCGGTCGCCGGGCTGGGCGTGATCAACGTCTACCTGCTGATCGCGATCGCCTGGGTTATGGCCTTCCTCGGCGATACGACCAGCTTCTGGCTCGGTCACAGACTGGGCCGGGAGTTCGTGCTCAAGCACGGTCACCGCGTCGCAATCACAAGAGAGCGCTTCGAACGGGTCGAGGCCTACTACGACCGCCACGGCGGCAAGACGGTGCTGATGGGCAGGTTCATCGGGGTGGTGAGGGCGCTTTCGCCGTTCGTCGCCGGCAGCTCGGACATGAAATACGGGGCCTTCGTCCCCTACAGCGTTCTCGGGTCCGGACTCCAGGTAACCGCGCACATCCTGGCCGGCTATTTCTTCGCCCGCAGCATCGATGCCGCCGCCAAATACGTCGGCATCGGCGCGGTCGTTCTCGGGACGGTGATCGTGGTCGGCTTTGCCGGGGTCGCGCTCTATCGATTTCTCAAGGTCCCGGCAAACCGGGAGAAGACCGTGGCCAGGGCGGAGGAGAACCGGCTCACCGTGCCCCTGGTCCGGGCCGGCCGGCGGCTTCGGCCGCAGTATCGGTTCGTGATCGACCGCCTGACCCCCGGCGGCTCGTTCGGGCTTGAGGTAACGACCCTGTTCGCGATTCTCGCCGTCTCCTCCTTCCTTCTGGTCGCCCTCACCGAGGTTGTGCAGGCCGACCCCGGGCCGACACGGGGCGACCTGAGGGCGATCGATCTTGTGGACCTGATCCAGGCCGGCTGGCTGACCGGGCTGGAAGAAGTGATCACGGTTCTGGGCTCGAGTGCGGTGGTGCTGCCGCTGGTCGTCGTCACCGCCGGGGTTCTCGCCTTCGCCCGGAGGTGGACTGAGGTGACCGTGCTTTTGCTGTCGGCGATCACCATCGTGATCGGGGTTGACGTGATGAAGGAGGCGATCGATCGGCCCCGGCCGGACGGCGGGCTGGTCAGCGCCTCAGAGGCTTCTTTTCCCAGTGGACATGCCGCCTACTCGGTCTTCTACGTCTGGCTGGCGGTCACGATTGCGGTCCGGATCAGGCCGTCGATGGCCCGGGGAACCGCTCTCGTTCTGTCCGGGCTGGCGCTCACCGTGCTGATCGGGTTGAGCCGGGTCTATCTCAGCGTTCACTACATGAGCGACGTCGTCGCCGGTTGGTCCCTGGGGGCTTTCTGTTTCGCCTTTTTTGCGGTCGCGGCCCTGCTGGTCGGCCAATTGCGCAAAAATTGACCTGATGCCGCTCGCTCTGTCAACCACCGTCTGGCTCTTCGGTGCCGCCGGGTTCATCAGCCTGACTGCGTTCGTCGCTCTGATTCTGGCCCCGGCGATGAGTTCTTTCGGCCGCTGGCCGGAGAAGATGGCGGCCGGTTTTCTTTCGTTTTTCATCTTAGGGATCCTGATCACGATCGGCGTGGTCGGCGGACTGGGCTACGTATTCGTCTCCCAGGACGTATCCGGGATCTTCCCCTGGTCCGGACAGTGAACACCTTGGCGGACCTGTTCCTCCGGACCGGAGAGTGACTCCGGACGCGGAAGCCGGGCCGGACGGAGCCACCCGCCTGGCCGATCCGGTTCTGGCCGGCCGGGGACTTCCGGGGCTGGCCCGGACGGCCTCGGAACTGCTGGGGTCTCCGGTCGCGTTCATTGACCGCTCGGGCATCGTGCTCGCGGTCGCCGGGGCGACCCGGGAGCAGGAAATCAGGCTGACCGGCGGCGGCAAGTCGATCGGTTCGATCGCCCTGAAGCTGGGCGATGAAGCGGTCGGCGAGATCCGCTACATCGGCGAGGCCGTGGACGAAGGCCTGGGGGCCGTTCTGTCGGCGCTCGCGGCGCTCGAAGTAGAACGGGCCCGGTCGGTCGAGTGGGGCAACGAAGGGGCGGTGGCCGAGGCAGTCGGCGCGATCCTCGACGGTCAGCTGAGCGACCCCGACGAGATCGTGCGCCGGGCCGGAGAGGTCGGGTGTGACATCTCCAGGGGCGGCGGCGTGCTCATGGTCCGGGCCCACGCCGGTTCGGCCCAGGACGAAGACTGGCGCGAACACGTCCTGGCGATGGCCACCCGGACGATCCGCACCGCGGTCCCGGGTTCGATCGCCGGGACCAGCGGGCTGGACGAAGGATCGATCGTCGCGGTCATCGTGCCCTCTTCCGAAGAGGAGCGCCTGCTAAAGGTTGAAGAGGTACTGGTGAGGGAGTTGCCCCGCTCGCTCAGCGGACTGTCGGTAACGGTCTCGCGTTCGCGGGCGGTGGCCGAGCCGGTCGAGTTCGAACGGGCCGCCCGCGAGGCGCACCTGGCGCTGAACGTGGGGGAGGCCGAAGGCCGCTCGCCGATCGCCTTCGAGGAGACCGGCTCGTACCGGCTCCTGCTCGGCACCACGAATGAGGAGCTCAGGAGTTTCTACTCGGAGACCGTCGAGCCGCTGGTCGACTACGACGAGCAGTACGAAACCGATCTGGTCGCCACGGTCGAGGCCTATCTGGAAAGCGACGGCAACGCCCCGGCGACGGCCAAGCAGATGTTCACCCACCGCCACACCATCCGCTACCGGCTGGAACGGATACGTGATCTGAGCGGCCACGACGCCACCGCTACCGAGGGCCGCGAGCGGCTCAGCCTCGGCATCAAGGCGATGCGTGTGCTCGGCATCGCCTCACCCCGCGGCCGTTCCCGCGAACAGGTCGCCTGACCCCGGTGTGGGTCGCCCGCTGCCAGCTGGGCGAGCCGGCCCCCGGGGTGGAGGCCGGCGCCCTGCCTGAAGCCCGCGGCCCTACTTGACCTTGCCGGTCCGCTTGACGTTGATCTTGCCGGACTTCTTGCCGTTGACCAGGACCTTGGTCTTCGTTTTCTTGTTGTTCTTGAACACCTTGCGTCCCTTGTTGGTCAGCTTGAACTTGACGTTCCTGGTCTTGCCGGAGCCGACCTGGATCCCGCCCTTCTTGGCGACCAGACCCTTCTTGCCCTTGGAAACGCTCTTGAACTTGATCGTCGTTTTCTTGCAGCGCTCGAACTTCTTGTCGCAGCTGACCTTGGCGGTCAGCTTCTTGCCCTTGACCTTGGGCTTGCCCTTCACCTCGAGACTGCCGACGCCGTTCTTGTACTGGGTCAGGGTTACCGACCCGATTCGGTTGTAGCCCTTCGCCAACTGGACTCCGGCACGATCCGGCAGAACCTTCTTGGCCGGGGCGGTCACGAGGCCGCCCAGTGCCCCGGGGGACTCGAGTACCGGTACCCGCAGGTCCAGCTTCTTGAACGTCGCGTCCTGCTGACCATTCGACGGCCGGGCGTAGTTGGACAGGAATCCGCCCGCTGCGCCGGCCGCGTCTTTAGCCAGCAACTCGAGCCGTATCACGTGTCCCGGTTCGACCTTCCAGCCGTTGGCAAAGAGCTGGAACACCTGAAATCCCGACTGGGTCGGGCGCCAGAGTCCGCGGGCTACCAGGGTCTTTTTGGTGCCGTCCGGTGAGACGTCGACCAGCCTGGCCGCCACCTGGGAGCTGTTCCCCGGGAGCGAGATCTTGGCCACGACGGTCGGCGCACCCATGATGGTGTAGCCGCCGGCCGGCGCCGGGTCGAGCTCGTAGTTCGCGGTTCCGGTCTCCTTGGCACCCGGTGCGGCAGCGCAGGGATCGCCGCTGCCGAGAGGGTTGAACACGGACGAGACGGCCGGGTCGCCGCCGTCGGCTGCCACTGTCTGGGCGCCGCCGGCATCCTGGTGGCGAATCTCGCCGGGCGAGATCGAGGCCCAGTCGCCGGCTTTGTAAGGTCCGCCGTCGAGTGTCGCATCTCCGCTCGGACAAGTCTGGGTGAATGTGGTCACGTTCGAAGCGGGCGCCGGTCCGACACCGCCCAGGTAGTGGTCAATCCATTTGGTTGTCAGGTCGGACAGGGCCGACGTGACGGTCGATTTGTTCTGGCCACGGGCGTGCCCGAACGACCCGAAGAAAAGTGCCAGCGGGGAGTTCGGGAACTGTGCCCGGCTGCGGTTGTAAAAGCGGGTCGCTTCATTGACCGGGAACAGGTCGTCAGTGAAACCCGACGAGATCATCAGCGGAGCCGGAGCGGCGCTGTGGTCCAGTCCGTAGGAGGAGTGGAAACCGCTTATCTCCGTAACCATCGCCGCGGCCGCCGGGTTCGAGTCGTACGGCTCGCCGGCATCCAGCAGGGCTTTCCAGCCGAGAATGTCGGCCTGTGGGTCGGTCCCGATCGGGGCGTTCCTGCCCGAGAGTGACAGGCCCTGAATGTAGGACTCCTTCATCACTCCGACGCGGCCGACATACGGCGCGTCCTTGAGGTAGTCGATGTTGCTGCCGTTCGGGACCAGCGAATCCGAGAGGTCGGACCAGGGGATGTTCGGAGTGGCCACCGCGAGGCTGATCGGAGTGTTGCCGACCGGGCTTCTCCAGGGCGACAGCGAGTTGTCCATGTTTATGACGCGGTTCTTCAGGGCCGCCAGCGACATCGACATGCCACCACCGTAGGAGCCGCCCGTCGCCGCAATTTTGCCCGGCTGGACCATGCCGTCGTCGACCAGCTTGCCGATGAAGTCCTGGGTGTCGCGGACTTCGTAGCGGGCGTCGATCAGGTGAACGTAGCCGTTGGCACAGCCCGCCGGATCGGCTGCCTGAGAGCCGGCGCTCCGGCAGGATTCGCCGAAGCCGCGCTGGGTGATCGAGTACACGGCGTAGCCCTTGCCGAGCCACTTCTGCAGCTGCGAACTGTCAAATTTGGTCTTCGAGCCGCCGTAGCCGTGGAACATCATGACGGTCGGATATGGCGCGGCCGTGCCGTCGTCGGGCAGCGCGAAGTTCACGTCAAGCGGGGTTCCGTCGACCGGGGAGGCCACCGTGCTGCGAGCGACCGGCAAGGCGGGGACGACGGTGGAAGTGATCGAACCCGACTGTGATCCACACCAGGTCTGCCCGGTAGCCCCGGCGACGTTTCCATCCGCGGTGACCACACCGCAGTTGAGATTGCCGCCAATGACCGAGACGGGCGGCGCCGCGACTGCGGCCGGAGTTACGACAAGGGCTGCCAGCGTGGCAAGCAAAACGACGAACTTACGCATCGACTCGGTGGGTCCTCTCCTATGGTTTCCGTTCCCCGAGACGTCACGGTCCCAAGGGGTACGCCAGTCTACAGAACAATTCCGCGCTCGAATTGATGCGGTCCCGGCCCGGCTGCCGGCGCCGGCAGCCGGACGATGTGACTCCGGGGGGAGGACTCGAACCTCCATTACCGGGACCAAAACCCGGTGGGTTAGCCGGTTACCCCACCCCGGAAGGAGCGCCGATTCTATCCGGAGGCGCGTTTTCACCTTGTGCGCCGCCCGGTTTGCCGGGACGGTCGCGGGTAGAGTGTCGGCCATGGAAGCCCACCGAGGTATGCAACAGGACCCGTCGGTCAACTGGGGGTTCTACCGGGGAGCCGGAATCCTGCTGATGATATTGGGAGGGGTGGCGATACTGGTCCCCTCCGTGGCCTCCTGGGGAGTGACCATATTCATCGGCTGGGTCCTGCTTTTCGCGGCCGTTCTCATCTTCGCTTCGGCCTTCAGCCTCCGCGAGACCGGGGGCATGCTGGTGCGATTTCTCTGGTCGTTTCTGACCCTGGTCGCCGGCCTCTACCTGCTGGTCAATCCCGGCGAAGGGACCGAGACCCTGACCGCCGTCCTGGCGATCTATTTCATCGTGATGGGGGGCTTCCGGCTGTATGTGGCCACTCGCGAGCGGGGCGAGCCCGGCGCCGGATGGCTCGGCGTCAGCGGGGCGTTGGCTCTGCTGGTCGGTCTGCTCGTCCTGTTGAACCTCCCCAGTTCGGCCGACTGGGCGCTCGGACTGCTGGTCGGGATCGACCTGATCTTCGGCGGTTGGATGCTGATCATGATCTCGATCGGCGGCAGGCAACTCCCACGGGACGCCTGAGGGCGCTCCGGCGGGCGGCTCAAGGAGCGGCTGGACCCGTTTGACCACAAGAACCACCACAGCCCTGATCATGGCCGCGGGAGAGGGGACCCGCATGCGGTCCTCGGTGCCCAAGGTGCTCCACCCGGTCTGCGGCCGGGCGATGATCGCCTGGCCGGTCCTGGCCGCGCGCGGTGCCGGGGTCGACCGGGTCGCGGTGATCGTCTCGCCCGACCGGGACCTCGCAGATGCGGTTCCCGGGGAATTCGAGACGGTCGTGCAGCCTGAGTCGGATGGCACGGGCGGGGCGGTCCGTGCCGCGATCGACCTGGTTCGCGAATCGAGCGAGATCCTGGTGCTTTCGGGAGACGTGCCGCTGGTTTCCACCGAGCTCCTGGCCGAGCTTCTGGCGGCCCACCGCGGCAGCGGCGCCAAGGCCACGGTGATGACCGCGATTCTCGACGACCCCGGGTCCTACGGCAGGGTGGTCCGGTCTCCCGACGGCGGGGTCGAGAAGATCGTCGAAGCCAAGTCGGCCGGAGACGCCACCGCGGCGGAGTTGGAGATCGGGGAGATCAACACCGGCACGTACGTGTTCGAGGGCGAGGCGCTGGCCGGCGCCCTCGGTGAGATCGGCAGCGAAAATGCCCAGGGCGAGTACTACCTGCCGGACGTGCTTGCAATCCTGCGAGGCCGGAGCGAAAAGGTCGCTGCCCACGTGGCTGAGGACACGGCGGTCAATCTCGGGGTCAACAACCGGGCCGATCTGGCCGCGGTCGAGGCCGAAGCCAGGCGCAGAATCCTCCACCGGCACATGCTGGCCGGAGTGACCATCGTCGACCCCGGAACGACCTGGATCGACGCCGACGTGACGATCGGGCCCGACGCCCGGATCGAGCCGGGAACCTCGCTCAGGGGGGCGACCGAGGTCGGGGCCGGGGCCGTGATCGGCCCCCACGCGACCGTTGTTGATTCAGGGATCGGCGCCGGCAGCGAGATCATCCACTCGCATCTGGTGCTCTGCGAGGTCATGGAGAACTGCCTGGTCGGGCCGTTCGCCTATCTCCGGCCGGGCGCGGAGCTGGCTGACGGAGCCAAGGCCGGCACCTTCGTCGAGGTCAAGAACTCGACCCTCGCGGCCGGCGCGAAGGTGCCTCACCTTTCATATGTGGGCGACGCCGAGATCGGCGAAGGGGCCAACCTCGGCGCCGGCACGATCACCGCCAACTACGACGGTCGCCGCAAACACCGGACAGTTGTCGGTCCGGGGGCCCGGGTCGGCGTTGACACGATGCTGGTTGCCCCGGTAGAGATTGGTGAGGGCGCCTACACCGGCGCCGGAGCGATAATCAGGAAGAATGTGCCGCCGGGGTCTCTGGCGGTGAGTCGCGGAGACCAGAAGAACTTCGACCAATACGCCGAGCGCCGCCAGGCCCGCGAGGCAGAAGAGGACCAGGATTCGTGAGCATCATCGAGCCGTCACCCGCCGTACCGACGACGATCCCGCACGATTATTCGAAGCGGGCGATGGTCTTCGGCGGTCGCAGCTCACTGGACCTCGCCTCCAAGATCGCCGAGAAGCTCCAGATGGGGCTCGGTGACGTGACCCTGAAAACCTTCTCCGACGGTGAGATCTACGGACGATTCGAAGAATCGATCCGTGGCGCCGACGTCTTCCTGGTGCAGTCGACCTGCGCCAATGAAGAAACCGGCATGGACCCGAACGACGCCCTGATGGAGTTGATGATCATGGCCGATGCCGCCCAGGGTGCTTCGGCCCACCGGATCATCGCCGTCCTGCCCTGGTTCGGTTACGCCCGACAGGACAAGAAATCGGCGCCGCGCGAGCCGATCACCGCCAGGGTCGTAGCCCGGGCGCTGGAGTCGGTCGGGATAGACCGGGTCCTGACGATGGACCTTCACGCCGGTCAGATCCAGGGCTTTTTCACGATCCCGGTCGACCACATGACCGCGATGCCGATGCTCACCCAGTGGTTCACCGACCAGTACGAGGCCGGCGACCTGGTCGTCGTCTCACCCGACGCCGGGCGAGCCAAGGCGGCCCGAAACTTCGCCCGCAAGATCGGGACCGAGTGGGCGATCATGGAGAAGGAGCGACCGGCCCAGCAGGTGGCCGAGATCGGCTACGTGGTCGGCGACGTAAAGGACAAGATCGCGATCATCTCCGACGACATGATCGACACCGCCGGGACGCTCTGTGCGGCCGCCCGCACCGTGCTCGACGAAGGTGCCTCGAGCGTGATCGCCTGCGCCACCCACGGTGTCTTCTCCGGTCCCGCCTTCGAGCGCCTTCCCTATGAGAAATCGGGCCTGGAAAAGATCGTGGTCACCGACACGATCCCACTCCGCCCGGGCGCCCCGGACAACATCACCGTGCTCT
>JAENXK010000186.1 GCA_016649615.1 Thermoleophilia bacterium | reverse complement strand
GAGCCGGGTCCCGGCGAAGCTGGCCCGGAGTGAGTTCCTCCCCGAGGCGCTGCCCTTCGAGGAGAAGTTCGACCTGGTCTTCTCCTTCTCCGTTTTCACCCATATTTCCGAGGCCGCCCACATGGCCTCACTCCGGGCGATTCACGACGGCCTGAAGCCCGGCGGCCTGTTCGTGGTCACGGTCAGGCCGCCCTCCTACCTCGACTTCAGCCCGCTGATGGCCCCCGCGGTCGAGGCGCTCGGGCCCGGCCGCGAAGCCGCCCTGAACGAGCCCCGCTACATCTTCGTCTCGCACAACACCGAGGGCCACCCGCAGTTCGGCGGCGATGAGATGAGCTACGGCGAGACCGTGATCACCCTGCCCTACGTAAGGGAAAAGTGGGCGCCGATGTTCGACCTGCTCGAGGTCAGCGTGCTGACCGGTGACATGTACCAGGTCGCGCTGACTCTGCGAAAGAACGGTTAGTTCAGCCGGATTCGACCGCCCCGGCGGGGGCGCCGTCTGGTTCCTGACCGTGAGGTTCCTGACCGTGAGCCGGAGAAGTTGAATTCGCGGAAGCGGCACCCTCCGCATGTGGTTCGAGCACACGGTCGATCCGGCCGCGCTCGAGGTCGGGGCCGGCGACCTCGCGCCGGGTCAGAACCAGCATCTGGCCGAGCAGGCCGAGGGTGAGCAGCTGTATCCCGACCACGATCAGGAGGACTCCGAGAAACAGCAGTGGCCGGTCACCGATCGGCTCGCCGCCGATCTTGACGATGGTCAGGTAGACGAGGATCAGGGCGCCGAGAATCGTCAGACCGGTGCCGGCACCACCGAAAAGATGGAGCGGGCGGTACTGATAGCGGCCGAGGAAGCTGACCGTGATCAGGTCGAGCCCCCCGCGGAAATAGCGCTCCAGGCCGAAGCGGGACTTGCCGTGTTCGCGGGCCCGGTGATTGACCGGCACCTCGGCCACTTTCCAGCCCTGCTGGCTGGCGAGCACCGGCATGAAGCGGTGCATCTCGCCGTAGACGTCGATCGAGCGGGCGCACTCGCCGCGGTAGGCCTTGAATCCGCAGTTCATGTCGTGCATCGCGACCCCGCTGGTTTTGGCGGTGAACCAGTTGAACCACTTCGAGGCCCAGCGCCGGCTGATCGGGTCCTGGCGATCGCGTTTCCAGCCCGAGACCAGGTCCTTGCCGTCGTCAATTTCCCCGAGCAGCAGCGGGATGTCCGCCGGGTCATCCTGGCCGTCGCCGTCGATCGTGATCACCACGTCGGCGTCGGTCGCGTCGAAGCCGACCGCCAGGGCCGCCGACTTGCCGAAGTTCCGCCGCAGCCGGATCGCCCGGACCCGGTCGTTCGTGCGCGCAAGGTCCTCGATCATCTCGAAGGTCTTGTCGGTCGAGCCGTCATCGACCACGAGGATTTCCCAGCTCTTCTTCAGCGGCTCACAGGCCCTGTCGATCTCCTCGATCAGCCCGGGCAGGGCCTGACGCTCGTTCAGTGCCGGAATGATGACCGCCAGATCCATCAGCTCAGCCGATCGGGCAGACGGTCAGCCTCGGGGACTGGACCATGATCTGCCAGGGGGTGGGGTCGGAGTCTGCGGGGACGGGAAGGGTCATCGGCCGGATCGGTGGAAGGTCTCCGACAGTAGTGGAGACCGAGGAACTGAACCGTCGAATCGAGACGGTGCCGCCGGTCTTGCTGCTCAGGACCGCACCCCCGGGCGGCACCGGAGCGGTCGCTGATCCGTCGGCCCCGGCGGTGACCGTCTCACAGCCGGCCGGCTTGCCACCCTGGTGGGGAACCAGGGTGAAGCCGAACGACTGGGCCATGACCGAGTCGATCAGCGTACGGACGGGGTCGGGCTGCGAGGCGATCTCCGCCCGGCTGTAGCCGATACCGCCGTACTCGTGCTCGGCCGGGCCGACCAGGGGGATCCCGGGAGCGCTGACCAGCTCCGCGAGAGGCTTGGCCGACGGTCCCGGGAAGTAGGGGAGGGCCTCGTCCAGAAGGGTCGCCGCGGTGACCTCGGACTTGACCTGGGGGGCCCGCTCCCTGAGGGCGTTGCCGCTGCTTTTGATGATCGCCGCGTTGGTCGCGAATCCGGTCAGGGCCACCGCCCAGATGGCGATGAACGCGGCCCGGTCGGGACGGTACCCCCGGGCGGCTTCGAACGCCACCAGGAGCACCACGACAACTCCGGGGAAGAGATAGCGGGAGGTGCCGGGCTCGCGCACGTCGGGAATCCAGCTCAGGACCTGGGAGGCGAACATCGCCACGGCGGCTGCCATCGCCACCCAGAACCAGCTCGAGAGCCCGCCCCTTGAGATCCGCCAGCCGATCCAGACCACGAAGATCAGGGCCAGGGCAGGTCCGGCCATCTCGCCGGGCGGCAGCCAGCCGCCGCCACTGCCGAAATTGAAATGAAAACCGGAAAGCGCGTTGAGGATGCCACTGAGCGACTGGAACGTCCAGACCGGCAACAGGACGATGTAGGCAGGCTCGACCCCGCCCCGGGTGATGTCGACGTCGCCGGTCAGGACCCAGACCCGCCAGGCGAGGTAGATCGCAATCGGGATCGCCACCACCCAGATCCTGCGCCACCGGTCACGGGAGATCAGGACCGCGATCAAGGCCGCGGCCAGAAAGGCCAGGGCGACGGTGTAGGTGATTACTCCGAGGCAGAGTGCCAGGCAGGCGACGAGGTCGCCGCCGCGGGTTTCACGCTCGAGTGCGAGCAGGGCCAGCAGGCCGCAGGCGATCGCCAGCATGATCGTGAAACCGTTGCCCTGAAGCAGGTGACCGGTGTCGGAGCCGAAGAAGAGCAGGACCAGGCAGGGGGCCAGGGCGAGAAAATCGCCGACCCGCTTGCGGCCCCAGGCAAAAAGCAGCCAGACCGAGAGGTAGACCGTGATCAGGGTGAGCAGCCGGAAGATCACGTAGCTGCTGCCGAGCGTTTCGAGGATCCACTTGTAGAGCAGGTGGGAAACCAGGACCAGATGCCCGGAGTGGGGTTCGAGGGCGGTCCT
>JAENXK010000158.1 GCA_016649615.1 Thermoleophilia bacterium | reverse complement strand
GATCGTGAAGGAGATCGAGGCGGCGCCGAGCAGTTCCTGGACCTCGGCAAAGTGCTCGCTGTCGGCCTCATCGAGGTGATCGAGCAGCAGCGGGGCGTCCTCGATCACCGACTTCGTGCCTTCATGGTCGGAGTCGAACGCCCGCAGCGGGTTGATCTCGATCCGCTGGCGCACGTCATCGGAGAGCTCTCCGGAGCGGGCCCGGAGATGGGCCTTCAGCTCCTCGAGATAGGACTTTCGTGCCTCGATTGAGCCGAGGCTCCCCAGCCGGAGCTCCGCCCCCGGCACACCGAGTTCGTCGATCAGATCGCTCAGCAGGGTGATCACGTCGACATCGGCCAGGGGCGAGTCGGAGCCGATCGCCTCGGCCCCGATCTGGTGGAACTGCCTGAATCGGCCGGCCTGAGGACGCTCGTGGCGGAAAAAAGGCCCGGCGTAGGAGAGCTTGACCGGCTGGGGTAGCTTGTGCATGCCATGTTCGACGTAGGCCCGGCAGATCGGGGCGGTCCCCTCCGGTCTCAGGGTGAGGCTGCGCTCGCCCTTGTCTTCGAAGGTGAACATCTCCTTCCGGACGATGTCGGTTGATTCGCCAACGCCTCTTGCGAACAGGGCGGTGTCTTCGAAATCGGGCGTCGCGATGCCGCGGTAGCCTGCCCGGGCGAAGATGCGGCCGGCAGCCTCGAGCAGCCGTCTGCGGGCAGGCATCTGATCCGGCAGCACGTCAAAGGTGCCGCGCGGCGCTTTGAACTTCTCGGCCATTTCAGCGCGGAATCTCAGCCAGGAACGGGTTGCTCGCCAGCTCGGCCGAAAGCGTGGTCTCTCCCATGTGCCCGGGGTAGACCGCGGTCTCCGGAGGGTGAGCGTCGACCAGCATTTTGATCGATTCGAGCAGGGTGTCCCAGTCGCCGCCCGGCAGGTCGACCCGTCCGACCGAGTTCTGGAAGATGACGTCTCCGGAAAAGAGCGCGGCAGCGGCGGGCAGCGAGTAACTGACGTGTCCGGGGCTGTGGCCTGGGGTGAACAGCACGTCGAATTCGAGGCCGGCCAGGGACAGGTGCTCTCCACCGGAAACCGTGTGGTCGGCGTCGTAGCTCTCGTAAGGTCCGATCCCGGGCCAGGGGACGTAGGCCATGATGTCGGCCAGCACGCCGACCTCGATCTCCGGGCAGTAGACCGGAGCGCCAGTGGCCCGGGCGACCGGTGCGACCGCACCGATGTGGTCGAAGTGGCAGTGAGTCAGCAGGATCGCCTCGAGGTCGAGTTCGCGCTCGGCAAGCGGCTGCATCAAACGATCGGGTTCGTCCCCCGGATCGATCATCACCGCCTTGCCGGTGCCCTCTTTCCAGACAAGGAACGAGTTTTCGGCCACCGGGCCGACCGTCGAACCGAGGACCTGAATCCCGGACATCGCTACTTCTTCCCCCCCGCGCGGATCTTGGCCCGCTCGCGCCGGCGCCACATCATCTGGTCCATGTAGTAGCCGGCCGGGATGTAGAAGACCAGCATGAAGGCTCCGATCGGAGCCGCTTCCGTAAAGGTGCGCCCGAAAACCACCATGAGCAGCACCATGAAAACGGCGGCGGCGATGATTCCCCTGATCGCGGCGCTCTTCCAGGTAGGCGGGGTGTCGGCCTTGGTCCCACCGCTGCGGCCACCCGACTTCGCCTGGCTCTTGGCTTCGGCCCGGTTGCGGGGTCGGGCCTTTTTGCGGGTATCGATGCTCCCGGCCTGCGTTCCCCGCTGCTTCTTCTTACGTTTCTTCTTAGTCTGGGCCACGGGTGGAATGTACCGGTAGGGACCGTTCGGCCGCCGGGCGATCGACCGGACCGCGATCTTCGGCCGACCGAAGGCAGCTCGACCTGACGCCCCGTCGGCTGGTTCGCCCGAAATCAGCCCTGTCGGAGCCGGCGCTCGATCACCCGCAGAGCCGGATCGAAGTCGCGGATCGGCATGTCCTCAGGGTAACCCTCCAGGGCCCGTTCGGGGACAAGGCCGACCAGTTCGGCCGCGACGACCCTGGTTCCCGCCTCTTCGGCCGGCCCCCGGACCGCCTCGACCACCCGGGCCAGCGGCACCGTCAGCGGGTCATGCACGTTGGCCGAGACCTGGGCCCTCCCGGTCGAGAGCATCAGACCGATCGCCCTGACGCCGGGCAGGGCCGAAGGACCCCCTCCCTCCCGGATCCCCGCGGCGATCTCCCTGGCCAGGTCGAGATCGTCACAGTCAAGCTCGAGGTTGAAAGCGGCCAGGGGCGGCCGAGCCGTGACCAGGACCGCCCCCGCCCTCGGATGGGGCCGGTCCGGACCGAAGTCCGGGGTCAGCTCGCCGGCGACCATCCGCTCCCAGAGGCGATCGAGACCGCCGGAGCGAAACCAGGCCCGTTCGTTTCTTTCCGGGCTGCCGGCCAGCTCGCCGTAGAGAAACACCGGTATGCCGATCTCGCCGATGCCGGCGGCGACCGTCCGGGCACACCGGCGGGCGGGCTCCCGGTCACGTTCGGCGGTCCAGACGATCGGACAGACATCGAGCGCCCCGATCGCCGGATGAAGGCCACTCCAATCCGGCATGTCGATTTCCCGGGACGCCGCCCCCGCCAGGGCAGGCATCGAGCGCTCCAGTTCCTCCGGTGATCCCGCGACCGTGAAGACCGCCCGGTTGTGGTCGAGGTCGGTGTGGAGGTCGAGCAGCGCGACCTCGGTGCCGAGCGAGTCCTGAAGCCGGTCGAGGACCGCGAAGTCGCGGCCCTCCGAGAGGTTGGGTACGGCCAGCAGGCTCAAACCAGCAGCTTGCCCTCGAATACGACCGGGGTTCCGTCAACGGTCACTTCCGGTCGCAGCGAGACCACATCGAGGTGGACCGGCACCTGGACATTTCCGCCGATCGCGGCCGATGCACCGAAGGCGATGTGTGCGGTCCCGGAGATCTTTTCGTCCTCGAGGATGTTCCCGGTGAGCTTGGCCCTGGAATTGGTGCCGATCCCGAGTTCGGCCACGTTGGTCCCGTCGGGTCCGTGGACGGTCAGGAGCTCCATCAGCTGCTCTCCTTCCGGCCCGGTCGCCTGGATCAGGTGGCCGTCGGCCACGGTGAGCCGCACCGGCCGGGACACCCTCCCGACTCCGGCGATCGAGCCATCGACGATCAGCACCCCGTCGGCCGTGGCGGGAGCGATGAAGCCTTCACCGCAGGGCAGGTTGCCGAATGCCCCGGTGGCGCTCAGCTCGCCCGCATCAGGGATCGCTCTCCGGCCCTCGAGCCCGAGCACCAGATCGCTGCCGTGATCGCAGGTGATCCGGGCCTCCGTGCCGCGATCGAGGATCTCGGCGACCCGCCCGCCGCGCCTCCGGAGCTCGGCCATGTCGTCAGACATGACCCGGGCCAGCATCTCTTCGGTCGCGCCCGGAAGGGTTGCGGTCCTGGTTCCCGACTCACTCGCCCGCTTGCGGGCAGCTGTGTGGGAGAGCGACTGGACGGTCGGGGCCAGCAGTACGTCGGCGGCGATCATCGCCTCGGCGATCGTCTCGGGAGGCTCGCCGGCGTGGGAGTCGCGCTCGCTCATCACCGCCAAGACCGCCTCCGCCCCGGCTGCTTCAGCTTCGGCCCGCATCGCTTCGCCGAGCCCGCCGGTCGCGGGATTGCAGACGACCAGCACCTCTTCCCCGGCCCTCACCCCCAGGCAGTCGCGTACAACGGCGGAAACGGCTTGGTTCAGACTCTCGCTCATGCCCGAACCGTACAGTCCCGCGCTCGCGCCACCGGGGAAAGCCGGATAGCGGGTTGTACGGTGGCCGGATGAAGACGTGGCAGGTACCGGTGCTGATGGCGAGCCTTCTCATGGTGGTCGCCCTGACCTTCGCCGCCGGTGCCCCGGGGCTGGGAATTTCACTGCTCGGCCTGATCCTGGTCGGCGGCG
>JAENXK010000189.1 GCA_016649615.1 Thermoleophilia bacterium | reverse complement strand
CGCGCTGCGCGATTCGGGCAAGCTGAGGAACACCTACGTCATCTTCACATCGGACAACGGGTTCTTCCTGGGCCAGCATCGCTTCAGCCGCGGCAAGCTGCTGCCCTACGAGCCCGCCGTCAGGGTGCCGATGGTGATTCGTGGACCCGGGATCAAGCCGGGATCGACCAGCAGGGAACTGGTTGCCAACCAGGACATCGCCCCGACCGTCCTCCGGGTGACCGGCACCGGGGCGGGCAGGCGGATGGACGGCCGCTCTATGGAACGGTTCTGGAAGAAGCCGGGCAAAAAATCCCGCCGCCCGATCCTGCTGTCGAGTTACCAGAGCGCCACCCGTCTGATCCCCGGTGATTATCCGGACGAGCCGCTCGTACCGGGGGCGGGAGCAGCCGGCGCCCACAGTTCGGCCGGGGCGCAGAACCACAATTACGTCGGCATCCGCCTCGGCCCGTACAAATACGTCGAGTATGAAGAGGGAGGTCGCGAGCTGTACATGCTGACCCGCGATCCGGCCGAACTCAACAACCGGGTAAAGGACGCCCGCTTTCGGGCGGTCAAGCGCTACATGAACGAAGAGCTCGACCGGCTTCGCGGTTGCTGGGCGGCCGAGTGCCGTGCGGAGGCGGATCGCTGGCCGCAGCCGAAGCCGCGGCCGTAGCCGGTAGCTCCTGGCCTATTGGGGCCGGGCCAGGTAAAGCACGCGGTCGCCGGAGGGAAGCTCCTCGCGCCGTTCGATCTCGAATCGACTTTCCAGCTCGCGTTCGAAGACGCCGAGGCTGTAATCGGGGTTTGCGCCCTCCCCCTTGTTGGCCAGCAGTGCCTTGACCATCGGATCGTCGCGCTTGGGGAATTCGATCAGCAGGGTCGAGCCGAGGTTCCGGGCCCATTCGAGGAAGTCGGCCACGGGGATGTTGGCGGTGATCGAGACGTGGTGGATCAGGGCGAGGGCGAGCATCAGGTCGGGCGCGCCTCGATCGGCCAGGGTTTTCCGCTCCAGTCCGCGCCACCCGAGCGCCGGCGACGGGTCGGCGAGATCACCGACCAATGGCAGGATCCTGGTATCCCCCTCCTCCCGCAGAGAACGGTAGAGCGCCTCGACCGTGGCGTGGTCGAAGTCGAAAGCGATCACTCGGTCCGAATTCCCGGCCGCGATCCGTGAGTAGACGCCGTCATTGCAGCCCATGTCCCAGGTCAGCCCGGGCCGCTCGCCGGCCGCCACCTCGCCGACGAAGGCCTGCTTGCGGCGGTCGTCTTCGTCGCTGTAGGTGTTGTCCTCCCGGTAGCCGCTCCAGGCGGTTTCACCGGACTTCCAGCGGAGTTTGGCAACCAGCCTTTTCATGCTGGCCATGTGAGCTTTGACCGCGTCCGGTTTGACCGTTCGCGGTTTCGAGCTTTTCTCCGTGTCCCCGGGCCCGGAGCGGTTGGCCCGCCGGTCGAGCCGGGCGTGCAGTGAGGTGTGGACGAAAACGCCCCGCCTCAGCCGGTCGCGGAGCGAGAAGACCTTGATCGCGTCGATCGGCGCGATCCCGTCGATCGACCCGCGCAGCCACGGATGAAACGGCAGATCGCGGTGCGCCTGGAAGAGCAGTGGATACAGGTAGAGCATGCAGAACTGGCGATATCCGACCCACGGTTTTCCCTCCGGCAGGTTCTCGAATGAGCCGACGTCGATGAAAACCGGGCTCGATCCCCTGAACTGGACGTTGTACGGGGTTGCGTCCTTGAGGGCCAGGCCTTCGTCGATCGCGGCGATCCCTATGTCGAGCTGAAGCAGCGCCGCGTCCTGGAGCATCGAAAAGGTCCACTCGTAGGGGTAGGAGATGAACGGGATCCGTTCGTGCTCGAGTACCCGTTCCACGCCGGTCGGCAGCAGGCTTCCCGGTCCGTCCGGAAGATCCGGGTCTTCGAGGGCATCGAGACCGACCTCGCTGGTTTCAACAACCTTGCCGGCCACGGTCAACTGCTCGAGCAACGGGCTCGACTCGAGGGCGTTCCAGGCGTCGGCCCCCTCCGGGCTGAGCGCACGCAGGACCGCGTCGTCGGTGATTACCACCCGGCTGTCGCGATCCCGGAAAGATCCGGGCTCTGCTCCGGTCAAGGCGGTTACTGCCCGGACGACCCGTCGGCTTCGGACGGATTCGCCGCGGACCCGACCGGATCGGATGCGGTCGCGTCAGGTGCCTCGGCGTCGTCGGTCGCTTCGTCGTCCGTCGCTTCGTCGTCTCCTGCTTCGTCACCCGCGCCGCTCTGGCCGTCGTCCGGTTCGCTCTTCTTCCAGAACATGAGCGTGTTGAGGAAGTTCTTTCCGTAGGTCCGGAGCGCAGCCCCGATTCCGGCGACGCCGGCCAGCACGGCGGCGAGCAGGGCGCTGGCGCTCCCCGGGTCAAGGTATGCAAAAAGTCTCACTGCGGATGTTCCTCTCTATCACCGGCACGCTGGAGGCGAAGTCACGCGTACGGCATTGGACCGCGAAATCTTACTCGATGGTGACCAACGGGTCGCCGCTGGCAACCGCGTCGCCGACCGAAATCGGCAGGGCCGTCACCTTGCCCGCCCGGTGGGCGGTGATCTCGTTTTCCATCTTCATCGCTTCGATCACACAGATCAGATCTCCCTCGGCGACTTCGGCGCCGCTCTCAACCTCAACCTTGAAGACGGATCCCTGAAGCGGGGACTCCAGTACCGGTCCACCGCCACCTCCGCCGCCCGACTTGCGCTCCCGTTTGGGCGGCCGGCCGTTCCGGGCACCGCCGGCCGGAGCAACGGCTCCGGCGGTCTCGCCGATCACCTTCACCTCGAACCGCTTTCCGGAAACCTCGACCTGGTAGTCGCGCGCGACCTTCCCGGGTCCGCCTTCTTCCGCCGGGGAGAGTTCATCCCCGGCCGGGGGGGCGGTGGTCTTCAGCCACTTCCTGTCTTCCATCAGGTCGCGGCAGGTCTCGCCGCGGTCCCACTGCT
>JAENXK010000232.1 GCA_016649615.1 Thermoleophilia bacterium | reverse complement strand
TGTTGTGCTATTTTTTGTGGCTGCGCGAAGTTGCCCCGGCCTGACCCTTCTTCCGTCCCCGTTCACGTGAATCACTGACCCCTTGAGGAGTTGCCAACCTTGGCACGCCCGATTGCTGAACCCGTTGTCCGCAGGAGTTTCTCCCGACTCGAAACCCCCCTCGAAGCACCCCATCTGATCGACATCCAGCGTCGCTCGTTTGAGGATCTGACCGATCCGGAAAACGGCATGCTGCGGGAGACGATTGACGACATCTCCCCGATCGAGGATTACACGGGGAACCTCGCCATAGTTTTCGGCGGGTTCGAGTTCGATGAGCCCGGCCACACGCTCGAGGAGTGTCGCGAGCGCGATCTCACTTATTCGCGGCCGATCAACGTGACGATCGCCTTCCAGAACCGCGAAACCGGAGAGATCCGCGAGCAGACCGTGTTCATGGGCGACTTCCCCTGGATGACCGACCGGGGCACCTTCGTGATCAACGGCACCGAGCGGGTCGTGGTGACCCAGCTGGTCCGGTCACCCGGCGCTTACGTGATGTCGCCGAAGGACCCGGAAAAGCAGGTCTTCACCGCCAACCTGATGCCGGCCCGCGGTTCATGGCTGGAACTGGAGATCGACAAGAAGGGCCGGGTGTACGTCCGGATCGACCGCAAGCGCAAGCTGCCGATCACGGTCCTGCTGCGTTCGATGGGATACGTCTCGAACGAGCAGATCCTCGAGCTGTTCGACAACTCGATCTACATGCAGCACACGATCGCTGCCGACACCGAGGCGACCAGCAGCGAAGAGGGTGCGCTGATCGAGCTGTTCAAAAAACAGCGCCCCGGCGAGCCGCCTTCGGTGGATGCCGCCCGAGGCCTGCTCGAGCAGCTCTTCTTCGATTCCAAGCGCTACGACCTGACCAGGGTCGGCCGCTACAAGCTGAACGCGCGGCTCGGGCTCGACATCGACCTCGACAACCGGGTCCTGACCCACGACGACATCATCGCCCTGATCAAGGAACTGGTCAGCCTGCCGAAGATTCTCGGCATCCCGGAAGAGATCGACGAAGAAAACCCGATCAAGGACTACGCGGCCGAGGCCCTGACCTACCCCCGGGAGAACGTCTCCGACCACCTCGACGAGTACGAGCACTTCGGCAACCGCCGCCTGCGCACGGTCGGCGAGCTGATCCAGGAAGCGTTCCGGATCGGTCTCTACCGCATGGAGCGGGTAGTGAGGGAGCGGCTCACAACCGAAGACTCCGACGCGATCACCCCGCAGACGATCATCAACATCCGGCCCGTGGTCGCCGCGCAGAAGGAGTTCTTCGGCTCCTCGCAGCTCTCGCAGTTCATGGACCAGAACAACTCGCTGGCCGGGCTGACCCACCGCAGGCGGCTCTCGGCGCTCGGCGCCGGTGGCCTGACCCGTGAGCGGGCCCCGATCGAGGTCCGCGACGTGCACCCGACCCACTACGGACGCATGTGCCCGATCGAGACCCCGGAAGGCCCCAACATCGGCCTGATCGGCTCGCTTTCGGCCTACGCCCAGATCTCAGAGCACGGCTTCGTCACCACCCCCTACCGGGTGGTCAAGAAGGGCAAGATCACCGACGAGGTGGTCCACCTCGACGCCACCCAGGAAGAAGACCGGGTGATCGCCCAGGCGAGCGCCGAAGTCAATCCCAAGACCAAGAAGCTGGTCGGCCCCAGCATCTTCTGCCGGGCAGGCGACGGCGACTGGATAAACGCAGAGCCGGAGCAGGTCGACCTGATGGACGTCTCGCCGACCCA
>JAENXK010000205.1 GCA_016649615.1 Thermoleophilia bacterium | reverse complement strand
TTTCGGCTTGACCGCCTTGATCGTCTCGGCCGCAGAATCCCTGATCGCGTGGGCGCGCTCGACCGCCGCTTCCCTGGCGACTCCGGCCCGCTCGACCGCGTTTTCCCGCGCCGCAGAGGCACGCTCGACCGCGTTTTCCCGCGCCGCAGTCGCTCTCACCCGGGCAGCATCGCGGGCGGAGGTGGCACGCTCGACCGCGACTTCGCGCCGGGTGGAGCCGGGCTCACCGGAGGTACTCTCCGGATCACCGGAGGTGCTTGCCGGATCAAGGTCCGGCCGATTGTCAGAGGCCTGGTGCACAGAGGAATCGTACAGGGGTCGCGGGTGCCGCCGGGTGCGGTTCATCACGGTGGTGGCATCGGTCGGGGGCCGCAGGGCCTGCCGCACGGTGATCCGAGCCCGCCGGTTGCGGCCGGGATCCGGCATATGTCGCAAATCGCGCAAAGACATTTCGGGCTTATACGCTATATGTAGCGTATGAGGAAGGCGTCCGACTCCACTCCTAGTATCATGGCTCATGTGCTTTGCCCCAACTGTGGACACCAGGGAAGCCGGGTTCTCGAGAGTCGCGGCTCCGAAGAAGGCGCCGCCGTACGCCGCCGGCGCCAGTGCTCGAAGTGCGAACACCGCTTCACCACCTACGAGCGCTGCGAACACCAGCCCCTGTTCGTCATCAAACGGGACGGGCGGCGCCAGCCGTTCGACCGGGAGAAGCTGCGAGGCGGCCTTGAGCGCGCCTCCCACAAGCGCCCGGTCCCTCCCGAGGCGATCGACGCGCTGGTCGACCGGATCGAGTCGGCCGCGGTCCGGTCGGGCGGTGAGATCAGGGCGGCCCGGGTCGGAGAGATGTGCCTCGGCGGCCTGCGCCGGATCGACCAGGTCGCCTATCTGCAATTCGCGGCGGTCTACCGCCAGCTGGGGGTTGAGGATGTCCAGGCCGAGCTCGACCGGCTGACCCCGGAGATGACCAGCAAACTCTGACCGCGAACCCGACCGACCGATCCGTTAGAAGAACCGTTCACACAGACTTCGAAGCACCCGAGACGAAGCAGTAGCCGGTCCACACCGGACAACCAGTACGAAACAGCACCAGACGCCGGATCAGCCGGCAACGAGGAGAGAGCGAGAGAATGTCCCAGTCCGTAGCCGAGTCATCCCGAATCAACCCCCAGGGGGTAGTCATCCAGCGCCGTCTCACCCGCGAGGGCGTTCACCCCTTTGACGAGGTCGAGTGGGAGCTGCGCGACGCGGTTATCGGCGATCCTGAAAGCCCGGCCTTCGAGCAGCGCGGGGTCGAGTTCCCGCGCTCCTGGTCACAGAACGCGACCAACATCGTCGCTCAGAAGTACTTCCGCGGCCAGCTCGGCTCGGACGAGCGGGAGAACTCGGTCAAGCAGATGATCGGCAGGGTCGCCAGCACGATCGCCGGCTGGGGCCGCAAAGGTGGCTACTTTGCGACCGAAGCCGATGGCGACGCGTTCGAGGCGGAGCTGACCGCGATCCTGCTCCATCAGGAAGCGGCCTTCAACTCGCCGGTCTGGTTCAACGTCGGTTTCGAGGAGAAGCCGCAGTGTTCGGCCTGCTTCATCCTCAGCGTCGAGGACACGATGGAATCGATCCTTAACTGGAACACCAAAGAGGGCATGATCTTCCGCGGTGGTTCCGGATCGGGGATCAACCTGTCCAACATCCGCGGCTCGGTCGAGCCGCTGTCAAAGGGCGGTACCGCCTCCGGCCCGGTCAGCTTCATGCGCGGTGCCGACTCCTGGGCCGGCACGATCAAGTCCGGCGGCAAGACCCGCCGCGCCGCCAAGATGGTCGTGCTGGACGTCGACCATCCGGACATAGAGCACTTCATCTGGTGCAAGGCCGACGAGGAGAAGAAGGCCGCCGCTCTGCGCGACGCCGGCTTCGACATGTCGATCGACGGTGAGGGCTTCACCTCGATCCAGTACCAGAACGCGAACAACTCGGTCAGGGTCTCGGACGAATTCATGGAGGCCTGCCGCGACGACGCCGACTGGGATCTGCTCGCCCGCTCGGACGGTTCGGTGACCAGGACCCTGCCGGCCCGCGACCTGATGAACCAGATCTCCGAGGCGGCCTGGCAGTGCGCCGATCCCGGGGTCCAGTACGACACGATCATCAACCGCTGGCACACCTGCCCCAATTCGGGCCGGATCAACGCGTCCAATCCCTGCTCCGAGTACATGCACGTCGATGACTCGGCCTGCAACCTGGCATCGATCAACCTGATGAAGTTCCGCAACGAGGACGGCAGCTTCGACACCGGGGGCTTCGCCTCGGCGGTCGACACCGTCTTCCTGGCCCAGGAGATCCTGGTCGGCTTCTCCAGTTACCCCACCGAGGAGATCGGGGTCAACGCCAACGCCTTTCGCCAGCTGGGGCTGGGCTACGCCAACCTCGGCGCGCTGTTGATGTCGGACGGCATGCCCTATGA
>JAENXK010000119.1 GCA_016649615.1 Thermoleophilia bacterium | reverse complement strand
GCGCTGTCGCTCCTCACGTGTCTTGCGCTGAGCGCCGGCGCCGGTTCGGCGCCGGCGTCGCAGGCTGACTACGACCGGGGCCATGAACTCGGCCTCGAGGCCTACAAGTACGGACTGCCGCTGCTGACAATGAAGAAGACCTATCGGAACCAGACCAGCATCAACGTCCCCAACGGGAAAGGATTCGGTCCGGCCAACCAGTTCAACCGGGCCAGGAAGTTCGCCAATCCGCGGACTCGCTCGGTGGTCGCGCCGAACTTCGACACGCTCTATTCGATTGCCTGGATCAACCTGAAGAAACAGCCCAAGGTGATCCATGTACCGAAGATCAAGAATCGCTATTTCGTGATTCCCCTGATGAGCCCGTATTTGGAGAACTTCAGGAACCTGGGCTCGGTGAACAGGACGAAGCCCGGCGACTATGCCATCGTCGGCCCCGGTCAGGGCAAGGTCAAGCTTCCGGGGGGCGTCAGGAAGATCAAGTCTCCCTACGACCGGGTATGGATCGTCCAGCGGATCTTCGCCGAGCCCGAGTCCGGGAAGGACATAGAGAAGGTCCACAAGTTTCAGAAGCGCACCACCGTCACGCCGCTGAGCAAATACGGAAAGAAGAACTGGAAGCCGGCCAAGCCGAAGAAAAAGGACAAGAAGGTCGACGACTATGCGCTGCCGGAAGGCCTCGCTTACTTCAACAAGCTTGGCAGGGAACTCGAGAAGTTCCCGCCGCCCGCCGCTGATGCGGCCGAGCTCGAGAAGCTGGCCGAGGTGGGCGTAGGGCCGGGGCTGAAACCTGCCGATGCCGGTCTCGATCCCGACACGCTGAGCGGTCTGAGCGACGCCGTCGCCGACGGCCCCTCCTCAGTCGATGCCGATGTAAGGGCTGCCTACATAGCCGGCTTTGCCGACCACAACGGCTATCTGGTGCTGCCGACCGGAACCTACGGGACCGACTACAAGTTCCGGGCGACGGTCGCCAAGATAGGGCTCGGGGCGCTGTTGCCGACCGAGGCGGTCTACCCGCTGACCCTGAGCGACAAGACTCTGGCGCCGCTGGTCGGTTCGAGGAAGTTCACCATGCACATACCGAAAGGCCAGTTGCCGCCCGCACGGGCGTTCTGGTCGCTGACGCTGTACGACCTCGACGGTTTCCTGGTTCCGAACCCGGCCGAACGCTACGCGATCCACGACCGCACCGACCTGCATTTCAACCCCGACGGTTCATTGGACCTCTACCTCCAGAACAGCAGGCCGGCCGATCCCGATCGGGCCCGGAACTGGCTTCCTTCGCCTGCCGACGGTCGCGAGTACCGCCTGATCTGGCGGATCTACGATCCGAAACCGAAAATGGTTCCGGGGATCCTCGACGGCAGCGGCTGGACCGCACCGACGATCAGCGCGGCGCCCTGAAGCACTCACCTGGACGCATCCACCGGTCGGGCGGTACGCCTATACAAGTGCGGGGGCTCCCGGTCGATCTGTGGGTTGGTGTGCCTGGTCTGTCTAACCCCCGGATCAGATAGAGGTGACCGAAATTGCACCAGCGTCACGGATCGCCTTGTCGCCGGCACCACCGATTTCGCTGATCGGCGTGTAGGCAATCGTGTCGGGGTCGAGGCTGGTCGCCTGCGCGTCGCCAGAGTCAAGGCGTTCGATCAGATCCTTGGAGGCAAGGATCGGACCCTCCTTTGCCGCGGCTTCGATTCGAGCGCCCTCGTTCATCTGATCGCCGAGGGCGGTGACCTCAAGGCGGCCTCCTGTCGCAACCTGGCCGACCATCAGCGTCGCGCCCCAGTGCGTGCCGACGTTCACTTTGACCTCGACGTTTTCAGGCCCGAGCTCTCTGGCGCCGTCCCTAATCGCTCTGGCGGCTTCGATCGTCGCTCTCGCCGTCGCCGACTCTGAGCCGTCGAAGTCCTCGGTCAGAAACAGAGCCGACCCGCCGTCGCCCGCGTGTTTGCCCACGATGCCGGAACTACTGATCACCGACGAGTCGATCAGGTCAGTCAGGCCGCGGATCAGGTCAAAATATCCGCGCGAGGACAGGCGGCGGGAGAGCACGCCGGACGCTTCGAGGTCGGCGAAAAGGATCCCCGCTGGTCGTCTGCCCGGCTCACTGACCCTGTCCATTCGTTCGAAGAGTCCTGGATCACCTCTGCCCAAGCGTTGAAGCAGGCTTTCCGGAACGGTGCTCCGGTACAGGTAGAGAACGCCGAGGAAGCTTCCGGCGTCATCGCTGATCCGCATCTGGACCTGGTTCTGGTCGCCGAGCATGGTGCGGCGAAACCCAAGGTCGGATGGAAAAGAAACGGTGTCGTGCCAGGCACGAGGCGCCGGCTCCACCGGATCGATCTCGGTCGCGAACGGTGCCGCGTAGTCAAAAACGTCTTCAAATCCGGGGTCATCGGGCTCGAGATAGCGCCGCATGATCGGTGCGTTGTGCTGAAACCATGCGATGCCGCTTTCCTCGGTCGCCTGCACGAGCCTGGTGAATTTGCCGCCTGAACGAGCTATGAGCGACTTGCCGACCAAGTACTTCGCTTCGGAGGCCGATGCTCCGATCATTCGGGCCGTCTCGGTGGACAGGAAAACGCAACGAAAGCTCGCGTCCAGGATTTCGCCCATCATCCCCGCGTCTTCAATTACGAGAGCGATCTCTCGCAGCTCGGGATGATCGGGGAGTTCGGGTAGGTACTCCGGTTTTTCGGGCATGCCTGATGCTAGCCGCGTCCCGCTCAACGATGATTAGCCGAGGGACCGGTTGCCGCCCGTGCCAAGGTTTGCGTCAGTCGGGCAAAAGAGGCACCGAGACTCCGGCATCACGATCAATCAACGATGCGCGGGTGACCGCGTCGGCGCCGAAGCGTTCGCGCAGGTCGTCGAGCGCTGCATCGAGTGCCGACGAGTCCTCTCCCTCAAAGGGCAACTCCATCTGGACGGTGTCGGTCTGGTCGAGGTTCGCGAGCGAGATCGAGAGCAGGGTCAGGCCCTTTGCTTCGATCATCGGCCTGGTCGCGGACAGCAGTACGCGGACGGCTGCGAGGATCGTCTCGGTCTGAGAAGTCGGGCCGGGGAAGGTGTGGGAGCGACTGGCCCGGCTGAAGTCCGCGAACCGCAGGCCCACCACGACCGTCCGGCAGGTCCGGTCGGCCTTGCGCAGGCGGCGGGTGGTCCGGTCGACCAGCGAGGCGGCCAGGCTGTCCACTTCCTCCGCGTTCCGCGAGCCGCTCGGGAACGCGCTCTGGGCACCGATCGAGCGGCGTCGCTCCCGCTTTCGGACGTCGCGGGGATCGCGGTTGTTGGCCAGATCGAGCAGCCGGCGGCCGGAGGCGGGCCCGAGCGCCGCGACCAGGCTCTCCTCCCGGCAGGCGGCGATCTCGCCGACCGTGCTGATCCCCATCGAATGGAGCTTCTCCGAGGTGACCTTGCCGACGCCCCAGAGTCGCTCGATCGGCAGGGGGTGGAGGAAGGCGGCCTCGCCTTCCTTTTCGACCACCAGCAGGCCATCCGGCTTGCAGGCCCCGCTGGCGACCTTGGCCAGGAACTTGGTCCGGGCGACTCCGACCGAGATCTTCAGGCTGACCTGATCGAGAACCTCACGTCGCAGGTTGGCGGCGATCTCCGGCGGCGTGCCGGAAATGTGCTCGAGCCCCCTTGCGTCGAGGAAGGCCTCGTCGATCGAGAGCGCCTCGACCACCGGCGACGTTTCCTCGAACAGCTTGTAGACGGCACGGCTCGCCTCGGTGTAGGCCGACATGCGCGGGGGCACGACGATCGCCTCCGGGCAGAGCCGCTTCGCCTGGCCACCGTTCATCGCCGTCCGCACCCCGCGTGCCTTCGCTTCATAGCTGCAGGCGAGCACGACCCCGCCGCCGACGATCACCGGACGGTCGCGCAATTTCGGGTCGTCACGCTGCTCGACCGAGGCGTAGAACGCATCAAGGTCGGCGTGCAGGATCGAAGGTCCGGGTGTCACGAACCCATGTTCGCACCCGGTCAGGACGGATTCGGCCCGGGGGCCGATTAGCCGAGCTCAACCGGAACAACGTGGTTGGTTCGTACGGCTAGTCGGCTCCCGTGGCGGCGTCGTCGTACCGGCCGGCATCGGCATCGGCGTCCGATCGCTGGCGGCGCGATTTGTAGATGAACGGCAGCGCCGCGGCCGAGATCACCGCGGCAAAAACGTACGAAGTGGCGTAACCCATCGAGTCGGCCGTCCTGCCCAGCACCGGCTGGACGACCACTCCTCCGCTCGAGCCGAGCATCGAGTCGAACGAGAGGATGGTGGCCCGCTGCCCGGACGGGATCATGCCGTTGATGTAGGACTGGCGGATCGGCATCGAGGCGGCAAACAGCATCGCCCAGACCGCGATCAGCGCGATCACCACCCAGAACGAATCGAGGATTCCGATCAGCGCCAGGGTTATCGAGCCGACCCCGACCGCGAGCATCAGCGCCGAGGTGCGCAGCCGGAAGATCGCCCGGATACGTGGTGCCAGCACGCCGCCGACGATCTGGGCCCCGGCCACCAGCGCCGCGGTGATGCCGGCGATCCCGTAGGCCTCCGGGTTGCCGGCCAGTTCCAGCAGATAGGGCTGCAGGGCGTAGAACGCATAGATGCCGACCCCGGCGGTGAACGGCGAGGCCAGCATGATCCATTTGACCGAGGGTACCCGCCAGCCGTACTCGATCGAGTTGCCGGCGATCAGCTTCATTTCCCTCACCGTGCCGGTGCTCTTCTTCCGGGTGAACCCGACATCACGCATCACGGTGAAGGCGAAGACGAACATCACGGCCAGTACGACGGCCCGCATCACGAACGGAACCCCGAGGCTGGTCAGCTGGGCGATGAAGCCACCGGCGACCGAGCCGGTCAGCATGCCGATGCCGGTCACGATCTGGCCCTTGCCGAAGATCGACTCCAGGCTGCCGTCGTATCCGGTCGCCTCCAGCGCGTCGACCAGCCAGGCCTCGACCGCGCCGGAGAAGAAGGTGAAGCCCAGCCCGAGCAACAGGGAGACCAGCGCCCAGGCCCAGAACGGGCCTTCGATCTGCCAGAGCATCACGTAGAGCAGGGTGGTGGCCATCAGCGTGACCGTGCCGGCCAGGTACGAGACCCTGCGGCCGATCGTGTCGGCCACGACCCCGGTCGGGACCTCGAACAGGACCATGCCGGCGGTGAAGAAGGCGTTGGCCGCGAACGCCTCCAGGTTGGACAGGCCGGCGTCGAGCAGGAAGATCGTATTGATGCCCCAGATGAACGACGCGGCAAGCGTGTTGCCCAGCATCAGGGTCAGGTAGATGCGCTGGATTGAAGATGGTGTCGGCATCTCTGACGCCGCCGTCCCGGCCGCTCAGGATTCGATGTCGCCGGTGGTCCGCTGCACGTACGCGGCCCGGGCCGGGGGGTCGACCTCGGTGTAGACCCGGTCCATTCCCAGCAGCCGGTTCAGCCGGATCGCGGCCCGTGGCGGCAGAAGTGAAGCGAAGCGGGCGATCGCGCCGACGGACTTTGGCACCGGGACCCTTCCCTTCCCGCTCTTCATCGCTCCGACGATCGCCGCGGCGACCTGTTCGGGCGGGATCAGCTTGATCATCGGGCTGTCGGCGGTCCCGTCCATCATGTCGGTCCTTACCGGTCCCGGCATGACGCAGGTGAAGGTCAGGCCGGACCCCTCGAACTCGATCCGGATCGACTCGGTGAACCCGACCACGCCGAACTTCGATGCCGAATAGGCAGAAAGGCCCTTGACCCCGTTTATTCCGGC
>JAENXK010000113.1 GCA_016649615.1 Thermoleophilia bacterium | reverse complement strand
GGTAGCTCGATCCTGGCGAACTTCATCCTGCTGGCCCTGCTTCTCCTGATTTCCGACCGGGCGCGGCGCGAGGCCCGCGAGGGTCGCAGCATCGAGCACACGGGGGTCTGGTCGTGAACGCACGCATCGTCAAGCTGTTCGCATTCATCACGGTGCTGTTCGCGGTGCTGATCGGCTTCACCTCGTACTGGTCGGTGTTCGACGCCGAAAACCTCAAAGCCGAGCGAGTCAACAAGCGGCCCCTGTTCGAGGCCCAGCAGATCAAGCGTGGAACGATCCTGGCCGCCGACGGAACCGTGATCGCCCGCTCCCGGCCGACCGGTAGCGGGGCCTCGGTCCAGTACGTGCGCCAGTATCCGAACGGGCCACTTTTCGGGCATCCGATCGGCTACAGCTATGCCGAGCAGGGTAACTCCGAGTTCGAGCAGTCGCACAACAGCGAGCTGATCGGAGAGGACTCGGAGTTCACCACCCTCCTCGACGAGATCCGAGGTCGCGAGCAGGCCGGCCACGATGTGATCACCAGCATCGAGCCCGCCGCCCAGCAGACGGCCCTCGATCTGCTCGCCGGCCGTCCCGGGGCAGTGGTTGCGATCGAGCCGGGCACCGGCGAGGTCAAGGCGCTGGTCAGCCAGCCTCCGTATGACCCCAACCGGGTCCCGACCGACCTTCCCGAGCTGAACCAGGACCCCGGCTCTCCCCTGCTGGACCGTGCCACCCAGGGGCAGTACCCGCCGGGGTCGAGCTTCAAGCTGGTCACCGCGACGGCAGCCCTTGATTCGGACAAGATCGACCTCGAGACTCTGATCGATGCTCCGGCCACGATCGATGTTCAGGGCCAGCCTCTGGCGAATTCGGGTGGCAGCTCGTTCGGGGAGATAGACGTGACCACCGCCCTGACCTTCTCGGTCAACACCTTCTTCGCCCAGCTCGGTCAGAGAGTCGGTGAGTCAACCCTCTACGAGTACATGGAACGGTTCGGGTTCAACTCGAAGCCGGAGATCGACCTGCCCCCGGACCAGCTTTCGGTCAGCGGCGTGTTCAGCGGTGGCAAGCTGGTCACACCTGACGACGGGGTTGACGTCGCCCGGATCGCGATCGGTCAGGAGCGGCTGTTGGCCACGCCGATCCAGATGGCCGAAGTGGCGGCCACAATCGCCAACGGCGGCGATCTGATGAGGCCGCAGATCTGGCGGAAGGTTCGCGACGTGGACGGTCGCACGGTTGATGAGTTCAGCCCCGAACGCCAGTCCGAGGTGATGAAAGAGGAAACCGCCGACCAGTTGACCGAGGCGATGAAGGCGGTGGTCAACGAGGGCACCGGTACCGCCGCCGCGCTCAGCGGGATAGATGTGGCCGGCAAGACCGGCACCGCCGAGGTGCCGGGCCGGGAGGAGTGCCAGGGCCTGCCCAACCAGGCATGGTTCATCGGGTTTGCCCCGGCGGATGATCCCCAGATTGCGGTGGCCGCCACCGTCGAGTGCACAGACGGCCAAGGCGGTACGGTGGCGGCTCCGATCGCGGGTGGCGTAATGCAGGCTCTGATCGGCGGGTGAGCATGGGCCGACCAAGACCGAGTCCGAAGGGAGTTCGAAAAACCAGGTGAGTCACATCGCTCCAGGAATGGTGGTCCATGACCGTTATGAGATCGAACGGCTGATCGGCTCCGGTGGCATGGCCGACGTCTGGTTGGCCAACGACCTTCACCTCCCGCGCCGGGTGGCACTCAAGATCCTCCACGAGCGATTCGCCCGGGACCCCGAGTTCATCGAGCGCTTCCGCCGCGAAGCCGAAGCAGCCGCGGCGCTTCAGCAACCGAACATCGTTCCGATCTTCGACCGCGGCCAGGTTGAAGACACCTACTACATCGCGATGGCCTACCTCGACGGCCGGACTCTCCGTGACCTGATCAACATCGGCTTGACTCCGTCTGAATCGGTGGCGATCATCCGACAGGTCCTCGAGGCCGCGGGCTTCGCTCATCAACACGGGGTGGTACACCGTGACTTCAAGCCACTCAACGTAATCGTCGATTTTGCCGGGGTGGTCACCGTCACCGACTTCGGGATCGCCCGCGCCGGCATTTCGGAAATTACCGAGACCGGTTCGGTAATGGGAACGGCTCACTACCTTTCCCCGGAGCAGGCGCAGGGCCTCGAGGTCGGGCCGGTATCCGATCTCTACTCGATCGGGGTCATGCTCTATGAATGCCTGACCGGACGGGTGCCGTTCGAAGGGGACAGCGCAGTCGCCGTTGCGCTGAAGCAGATGCAGGAAGATCCGCTGCCCCCGAGTGCCTGGAACCCTTCGGTCTCTCCCGCTCTCGACGCCGTCGTCCTCAAGGCGCTCAGCCGTGATCCGTTCGAGCGTTATCCGGATGCCGCCAGCTTCATAGATGCGCTCGATGCTGCCGAGCTCGAGCCGGAAGTCGTGCCCGAGCCGGAACCGGAGTCGAAGAAGTGGATCTGGATCGTGATCGCTCTCGGGATCATCCTCGGCCTGCTCGCGGTTTACGGCCTGACCCGGGACAACACCGTGGAAGTGCCGCGAGTCGTCGGAGACGATCTCGACACCGCAATCTCCCGGCTGAGTGCCGACGGCTTCTCGGTGGGGACAGTGGACCGGGTTCAGCGCGATGTGCCCAAAGATCAGGTGATCAGCCAGGACCCGGTCGGAGAGACCAGCCGGGACTGCAAGTTCCTCGGCTTCTTCTGTTCCGATCCCGGCGTCGATCTGACCGCGAGCGCCGGCCCGGGGCAGTCGGCGGTCCCCGACCTGACCGGTCAGACCAGAACCGCGGCTGAAACGGCGCTCGATAAAGCCGGATTCGGCGTTACGGTTGAGACCACCCCTTCGGATGATGTCGAGACTGACCTGGTGATCGGGACCGATCCTCCGGCCGGAACGGAGGTGCGGAGAGGCAGCACGGTGACCCTGATCGTTTCGAGCGGTCCGAAGCAGATCAAGGTTCCGCCGGTGGTCGGCCTGACCCAGGGAGCCGCCCGCCAGCAGATTTCGGCGAGGGGGCTCCAGTCGAATTCGACCGAGGAGACCAGCGACAGGCCCAAGGGCGAGGTCATTTCCCAGTCACCCGACGCCGGCTCCAAGGTCGGCGCCGGCACGATCGTCGAACTGGTGGTCTCATCCGGCCCCCAGGAGGCGGAAAAGGTAGCTGTGCCGGCCGTGGTCGGATCGACCCAGGCCGAAGCCGAGTCGGCGATCAGGAACGCCGGACTCACCCCGAGCGTCGAAGATCAGACCACGGACATCCAGCCTCAGGACGGCCGGGTGATCGATCAGAATCCCACGGGCGGCAACAAGATCGACCGTGGCGCCCAGGTGGTGATCAAGGTCGGCGTGTTCGATCCCGGCAACTCGGGCGGCGTCCCGTGATCGGAAACGGCGGCGAGCGGTGAGCGGAGCGGGTGGACAGCGGTGAGGGTCGCGGTGCTGGGCGGCGGGCGCTCGAGTGAACACGAAGTCTCACTGAACTCGGCGGCAGCCGTTTCCGAGGGCCTGCACAAGGCCGGGCATGAAGTGGTCGAGATCCGGATCGAGCGGGGGGGAGAGTGGACCCTGAACGGAGGACCGGTCTCGGTGATACCGGGCGGAGGTCTTGCGGGCAGGCGCGCCGGGTCGCCGGCCGGTGGTGACCCCGGTTCCGATCTCGGGGTCGAGGTCGTATTTCCGGTGCTCCATGGTCCTTTCGGTGAGGACGGGGTGACCCAGGGGACCCTCGATACGGCGGGGATTGCCTACGTCGGATCGGATGTGCTGGGGTCGGCGGTCTGCATGGACAAGCTGACTCTGAAGGCGCTCTGCGGATTCCACGGGGTGCCACAGGTTGATTTCGTACAGGCTCTGACCCCCGGGTGGAAGGAGCGCGCCGCGCAATTGGAGTACCCGCTGTGGGTCAAGCCTTCCCGCCTCGGCTCCAGCGTGGGCATCACCCGGGTGGACCGGCCGGCGCCCGGATCGGGCGATCAGGACGGACTCGACGAGGCCGTAGCCGCGGCGGCCGCTCACGACCCGCGGGTGATCATCGAAGCCAACTCACCGGGCCGCGAAGTCGAGTGCTCCTTGCTCGGCAACGAAGATCCGGAGACTTCCCTGCCCGGCGAGATCCTGGCCGATGCCGAGTGGTACGACTTCGAGGCCAAGTACACGGATGGGCGGATGAACCTGGTGGTTCCGGCCCCGATCGGCGAGGACCGGGTAGCGGAGCTTCGCCAGATGGCTGCGGCGGTGTTCAGGCTGGCCGGCTGCTCCGGCCTTGCCCGGTGCGACTTCTTCGTCGAAGAGGACGGTCAGGTTCTGCTCAACGAAATCAACACGATCCCCGGGTTCACCGCGACATCGGTCTACTCGAAGCTCTGGGAGGCCTCGGGGCTGGCATACCCTGAACTCTGTGACCGCCTGGTCAAACTGGCGCTCGAGCGGCGTCAGGCCGAATCGGGCCACACCTTCTGACGCGACCCTGCCCGAGCGCCGGGTCCGGACAGACCGGAACCGGTAGCGGTCAGGACTGGCCGAAAAGACGGACATCGGAAATCGATGCGGAGAAGCCGGTCTCGGTTTCGACCGGATCCGTCACCCAGAGCAGGTAGTAGCGATATGCCCTGTTGGCGGTGATCAGGTTGACCCGCTGGCGTTCCTGGACCTCGGGCGCCCTGGCCAGCCGGGTCCATCCGGCCAGGTCTTCCGGGATCGGATCGTTGGTCCCGTAGACCTCCAGGGTCCAGCCGGGGGTGGGCGATCTCAACTCCAGCTCGGTCGCCCTGACCGGTTCGCCCGCATCCACGTACAGGCCCACCCCGGACTTGCCCGCGAGGGCGGCGTCCTCATAGGTCTCGGTCGTCCAGGCCGAGGCGTTGCGATCCTCGTCGAAGGCCAGCGAAGTTTCTTCGGGGTGCTCGGAGTCACCTTCGGGGTCGTAGTCGGTTGCCGAGACCAGGGGGATCTCGCTGCTGCTGCTGCTGCCGCCGCCTCCACCGCCGCCCCCGCCACCGGAATTGCCACTGGAGATGACGTAGGCCGCTCCCCCGGCGATCAGTAACGCGATCACCAGCATGATCACCGCCGGGCGTGACGATGTCTCCCGGGCCACGACAGGCCGGCGCTGTGGCGGAAGGGCGTCGAGGATCGAAGTCGCTTCGCCGGTCGCACCACCGGACCGGACCGCCTCGACTTCGAGCGCGGCCTGGAGGTCGTCGGACATCGCTTCGATCGTCTGGTAGCGATCGACAGGGTTTTTGGCGGTCGCCTTTTCGACCGCCCGGGCCGAGGCGGAGGAGAGGTCGGACCGTTCGTGCTGGATGTCCGGGAGTTCGTCGTTGACGTGTTTCATCGCGACGCCGATCTGGTTTTCGGCCTCGAACGGAACGTCGCCGGTCAGCATTTCGTAGAGGACTATCCCCAGCGAATAGATGTCGGACCGGGGGTCGACCTCTTTGCCCATCGCCTGCTCCGGCGCCACGTAGTCAGTGGTCCCGACGACCCGCCCGGCCTCGGTCACGCCCTCCTCGTTCAACTGCCGTGAAATCCCGAAGTCGGTCAGCTTGGCCCGACCGGTCGAGTCGATCAGGACGTTCTGGGGCTTGACGTCGCGATGGACCATCTCCCTTTCATGGGCGACCGACAACCCCTGCGCGACTTCGAGGGCGTAAGCGAGCGCCTCGGTGGCGTCGAGCGCACCGATCCTGCTGATCCGCTGCTTCAGGGTTTCGCCCTGGACATACTCGAGCACGATGTAGGGGCGCCCTCCGTCCTCTCCGGCGTCGATGACCGCGACGACGTTCGGGTTGGACAGCTTGGCCACCGCCCGGGCCTCCTGGTTGAAGCGCTCGAGCTGATCGGGCTGGTCGGTCATCTCGCCGTGCATGAGCTTGACCGCGACCGGCCGGTCCAGCACCTCGTCCCGGGCCAGGTAGACGGTCGACATGCCGCCGCTGCCGAGCTTTGCTTCAAGGCGATAACGGTCCGAGAGGACCGTCCCGATCATCTGGGCACTGGAAGGCGGATGGTTCATTGGCTCTGGAAGATTCTCGACCGGACGGGCCCGTCGAGTTCCACTACTTCACCGATCCAGCCTGCGAAAATTCATGGGCGAACGAGCCTACCCTGCAACGGCCCTTTCGTGACTCGGGGCCCCGGTTCCGGGAAAAATGG